>NZ_JBHYYB010000038.1:0-78087 GCF_042752535.1 Kitasatospora sp. NPDC059327
GGCGGAGCGTGGTGCTCCGCCGGGCCGCTGCCCGTCTGCTGAGACGGTGCTTGTGAGACGGACCGTCAGTGCGCCAGGCTGGCCGGGTGATTCGCCACGCGTACCTGAGCCGTCGACTCGACGTCGACCTGGCGTACGCGTGCTCCGCGATCTGTCGCCGCACTGTCTGACCAGTGCGGTGAACCGCCCGGCGCCCCCGCCGGGAACCCCAGCCGGGTGGTGCACCGCCGTGCGCGGTCCACCGTTTCCACTCACCCCGATGGGACACCACCATGCGCTTCGCGCTGCCCACGCGCGCCGCCGTCCTCGCGGCCGCCGCTCTCCTGCTGGCCGCCGCCGGCCCGGCCCGTGCCGACACCGGCTACGGCCCGCTGCCGCCGCACAACCCCTACGCGGGGCCCGACGGCACCGCCACGATGCACGGCGACACCGGCTCCTCGGACGCCACCCCGCTGCCCGGCCCCCGGCCCGGACCGCTCGCCTCGGACCGGGTGGCCCTGCAGTCCGCCTGCCCGACCGTCCTGGTCGGCTCCGACGGCTACCCCGTCGCGCTCTGCACCACGATCTTCGGTCTCACCCCGACCGTGCACCTGCTCGACCCGGCCGACGGCGGCTCGCTCGCCGAGCTGCCGCTGGCCAAGGGCTCGCTGCTCGGCGGTGTCTACGCCTACCTGGACCAGCGGGACCGGCTGGTCGCCGTCGACGGTGCCGGCACGCTGCTGCGGATCGGCCACCACCGCACCGCCGCCGGGGCCTGGGAGCTGACCGTGGACAGCGGGCTCCCGCTGGCCGGCGCCGTCCCGGTCGGCGACGCCGTCACCGGGATCTCGCCCGACTGGCAGGGCCGGGTCTGGTTCGCCACCGGCGGCGGCGTGGTCGGCACCGCGGACGACCGCACCGGGGTCGTCCGCGCGCTGGCCCTGCCCGCCGGTGAGCGGATCGCCAACTCGATCTCCACCGCCCCGGCCGGCACCGCCGTCGCCACCACCCACGCCACCTACCTGCTCACCGCCGACGCCGACGGCACCCCGCGGATCGCCTGGCGCCGGGCGTACGACCGGGGTCCGGGCCGCAAACCCGGACAGCTCAGCTGGGGGACCGGCTCCGCGCCGACCTTCTTCGGACCGGTCACCGGCACGGACTACGTCACCGTGGTCGACAACGCCGCGCCGACCGTGAACCTGCTGGTCTACCGGGCCGGCGACGGCTCGCAGGTCTGCTCGGTGCCGGTGCTCCGGGCCGGCGGCAGCGGCAGCGAGAACTCCCCGGTGGCGGTCGGCGCCACCGTGCTCGTCGCCTCCACCTACGGCTACCCGTACCCCAAGCTGCCCGAGGACGCCGGGCCGAGCGTGCCCTCGTCGGGCGCGTTCCAGGGCGGCCTCAGCCGGGTGGACGTCCGGGCCGACGGCTCCGGCTGCGACCTGGTCTGGGACAACCGGGTGCGGTCCGCGGCCGTCCCCCGGCTC
This sequence comes from Kitasatospora sp. NPDC059327, assembly GCF_042752535.1. Classification (NCBI taxonomy): domain Bacteria; kingdom Bacillati; phylum Actinomycetota; class Actinomycetes; order Kitasatosporales; family Streptomycetaceae; genus Kitasatospora; species Kitasatospora sp. NPDC059327. Next base: position 1,467 of record NZ_JBHYYB010000038.1, read on the forward strand.
TCCACCGCCGACGGCCTGCTCCACACGGTGCTGCGCGGCCCCGTCATCCCCGGGACCAACGCGACCTCGGTGCTGGACCCCTACTACTACGCGGAGATCGACCCGCGCTCCGGCGCGGTGGTGCGCACCGAGTACACCGGGGCCGGGTTCATCTTCGACACGCTGCAGATGGTCGGCTCGATCGCGCCGGGCGGCGTGGTCTACCAGGGCACCACCACCGGGGTGCTGCGGATCACCGCCGCCGGGTAGCGCCCGGCCGCCGGAGGGAGCGACGACGGGCCGCGTGCGGGAGACTGCGAAGATGCCGTCCCCCACACAGCGCGCCCTGGCCAAGGTGCCGGCCGGGCTGCGGCCGTTCCTGGTCAAGCACCGCAGGCTGGTGAAGGTCCTGCTGGTCGGGAGTACCTGCTTCGTGCTGACGACGGTGATCAACTACTCGCTGAAGTTCACCCTGCTGGAACAGAAGCCGGTGGTGGCACTCACCGTCGCGACCGTGGTGGCCACCGCGGTCTCGTACGTGCTCAACCGCCGCTGGGCCTTCCGGGCCCGCGGGCACCGGCGCGAGGTGCTGCTGTTCCTGCTGGTCAGCGTGGTGGCGATCGGCGTCAACGACCTCCCGCTGGTGGTCTCGCGCTACCTCCTGGACCTGCGGGAGCCCCAGGTGACGGCCTTCACCCAGGAGGTCGCCGACTTCCTCAGCGGGATGGTCGTCGGCACCTTCGTCGCGATGCTGTTCCGCTTCTGGGCGATGCAGCGCTGGGTCTTCACCCGCTTCGCCGAGCCCGCCGTCACCCGGGTGGAGCAGCCGCAGCGGATCTCGTAGCGGGCGGCCGGTCCGGCCGCCCGCTCCGGGCCCGCCGGGAACGGGCGGCCGAACGCGGTTACGCTGCAAACACCCGTCCGGAACCGCGGGAACCCCCCACCGGCGGGGCGGGCGGAAGCCGAGCGGGGTGAGCGCGATGCGCGAGACGGACGGCCTTCGGGCCGGACCGGCCAGCCAGCAGGGCATGCGCCGGGCCAATCTGGCGCTGGTGCTCGGCGTGATCGCGAGCGCCCGGCGCTCGCGCGCCGAGGTGGCCGCCGAGAGCGGGCTGACCAGGGCGGCGGTGTCCTCGCTCGCCGAGGAGCTGATCGCGGCCGAGCTGGTGGTCGAGGAGGGTCCGGCCGCGCCCAGCGGTAAGGTCGGTCGGCCCGGTACCGCCCTGGGCCTCAACCCGGAGGGGCCGGCCGGCCTGGGCGCCGAGATCGGGGTGGAGCACCTCGGCGCCTGCGTGGTCGACCTGCGCGGTGACGTCCGCGCCTGGCGCCGCCAGGAGATCCGCAACCGGGACCGGCGGCCCGCCGCCGTGATGGCCGACCTCGCCGAACTGCTGCGCCGGGCCGTCGCCGACGCGGGGCTGCGCCCGGCCGGGCTGATGCTCGCCGTGCCCGGCCTGGTCGGGGACGGCGGCGGGGTGCTCCAGCGCGCCGCCAACCTGGGCTGGGAGGACGTCTCGCTGGCCGCCGAACTACGGCTCGCGCTGCGCGCGGCCAACGCGGAGGCACTGGCCGAGCTGCCGGTCGGCGCCGACAACGAGGCCAACCTGGGCGGGCTCGCCGAGCTCTGGCTGGGCGGCGCCCCGGAACACTTCCTGCACGTCTCGGCCGAGGCCGGCGTCGGCTCGGCGATCGTGGTCGGCGGCCGGCTGATGCGCGGGGCGCACGGGTACGCGGGCGAGCTGGGCCACGTGCCGGTCCGTCCGGACGGACCGCTCTGCGCCTGCGGGGCGTACGGCTGCCTGGAGCAGTACGCGGGGGAGACGGCGGTGATGCGGGCGGCGGGCCTGGAGGGGGTCCGGGGCGACTGGGTGGCGCTGCTCGCCGAGCGGGCCGAGGCCGGGGACGAGGACGTCCGGGAGGCGCTGGGCGGGGCGGGTTCGGCGCTGGGGGTCGCCTCGGCCGGGGCGGTCAATCTGCTCGACCCGGCCGAGGTGGTGCTGGGCGGCGGGTACGCCCGGCTGGCGCCCTGGCTGCTGCCGGGGATGCGGGCCGAGCTGGCGGCCCGGGTGACCGTCCGTCCCTGGTCGGACGAGCGGCTGACGGTCTCCCGGCTGGGCCGGCGCGGTCCGCTGCTGGGGGCGGCGGTCGGCGTGGTCCGGGCGATCGTGGCGGACCCGGGCCGGCTCGACGCGTAGCCGCGGCCGTGCGCCGGCCCGGTCCGGGTCCGGTGGTGGCCGGGGCTACGGGCGGACCAGCTCGCGCCCGCCGCGCGGCCGGCGCAGGACCGCGGCGAAGGTGACCGCGACACCGATCAGCGCCCAGACCAGCAGCACCAGCAGCGGCATCACGAGGTTCGTGGCGCCGAAGTAGGCGATCGAGCGGGCCGCGTCCGTCCCGGCGCCGTTCGGGATCCAGGCGCCGATGGCCCGCCAGAACGGCGGCATCATCGGTGGCGGGAAGACCCCGCCCGCGCTGGGGTTGCCGAGCACCACGAAGATCAGCACGGCGACGCCGATGCCGATGATGTCGAACAGGCACTGCAGCGCCATGGTGAACGCGCCGACCGTGAACACCACCAGGGCGCCCAGGGCCGACAGGCCCCAGGAGGAACCGGGCAGCGCGTTCAGCGCCGGGCCGACGATCACCGCGCCGCCGATGCCGGCCGCGATCGAGTAGAGCGCCAGGGTGGCGAGCCGGATCAGCGCCCGGTAGCCGTTGGCGGGCTTGGCGCCGGCGCTGACGCCGAGGATCGAGGCGACCAGGTAGCCGCCGACGCACCAGCCGATCACCAGGTAGAAGGAGGAGAGGCCGTTGGTGTCGCCCTTGGCCAGCGGAATGGTGTCCTCGGTCCGCACCGTTCGGCCCTGGGCCTGGTCGAGCGCGGTCACGATGGTCTGGGCGGCCTTGGCGGCGGCCGGACCGCGGGCGTTGGCGACCAGCAGGGTGTCCTCGGTGCCGGCCGGGTTCACCACCAGGGCGGCGTAGATCTTCTGGTCCTTGATCTGCGCGGCGGCGGTCTGCGCGTCGGGCGCGGTGACGGCCCGCACGGCGTCGTCGGGCACCGCCTCCAGCGCCTGGACCAGTTGGGGGGAGACCTGCGGCGGGGCGACCACCGCGATCGAGAGCTCGTGCGGGGTGGGGCTGTGGAGGGCCCCGACGTACGAGGTGATGAAGCCGAGCTGGAGCAGGAGCACGGCGATCACCAGCAGCGCCGCGCGTGGGGTGACCGCTCCCTTCAGTTCGGCGACGAGTCCGGGCTTCGGTCCCTGCCCTGGGGCGGTCATCCACATCTCCTTGCGTATCGGGAAAATCGGATACTTCATATCATCAAGTAGTTGGCCTTCCCGATTTCCCGCGCCGCAGTCCGGCGCACGGTGCTGCGCGATACTGGCGCGGTGAGTGCGGTGAGTGCGGTGAGTGCGGCGAGTGCGGTGAGTACGGTGAACGACGAGGAACCCCTGCTGGCGGTGGAGCGCGAGGTCGCGCTGATGTTCCGGCGGGGCCGGGCCCGGGTGGCGGAGCTCTCCCGCCGGGTCCACCCCAGCCTGGAGGGGGTGGCGTACAGCATGCTCGGCTACATCGAGCACGCTGGGCGGGTGCGGGTGACCGATGTCGGCGTGCACTTCGCGGTGGGCAAGGCCACGGTGAGCCGGCAGATCCGCGCGCTGGAGGAGCTGGGCCTGGTGACCCGGGAGGCGGACCCGCTGGACCGCCGGGCCGCGCTGGTCTCGCTCACCGACGACGGCCGGCGGCGCTACCTGGGGGTGCGGGACGCCCGGATCGAGCGGGTGCGCGAGCTGATGGCCAGCTGGTCGGAGGAGGACGTGGTCCGCTTCGCCGGGCTGCTGCACCGCTTCAACGACGTGGTCGGGGAGGCCGTCGGGACCTGAGGCCGGCGGCCCGGCGCGGGCCGCGGTGCGGGACTTTACTTGGGCTTGAAGAAAGTTGCCTTAAGCAACCATCGATCCTATGGTTGCCTAAGGCAACGATTCCCTGCTCCCCGTCTGCCGCCTCCCGCTCCCGCCCCGCACCCGCCGAAGGACCCAGATGACTGTCACCACCCACGTCGCGACCGGAGCCGCCACCACCGACGACCGACCCATGACCCACCGCCAGGTGCTGGAGGCGCTGTCCGGCCTACTGCTCGGCCTCTTCGTGGCCGTGCTCTCGTCGACGGTCGTCTCCAACGCCCTGCCGCGCATCCTCACCGACCTGCACGGCGGCCAGTCCGCCTACACCTGGGTCATCACCGCCACCCTGCTCACCCTCACCGCCTCCACCCCGATCTGGGGCAAGCTGTCCGACCTCGCCAGCAAGAAGCTGCTGCTGCAGATCGCGCTGGTCATCTACATCGCCTCCTCGGCGCTGGCCGGCCTCGCCCAGAACACCGGCGAGCTGATCGCCTGCCGCGCCCTGCAGGGCATCGGCGCCGGCGGTGTCACCGCGCTGGCCCAGATCTGCCTGGCGGCGATGGTCGCGCCGCGCGAGCGCGGCCGGTACAGCGGCTACTTCGGCGCGGTCTTCGCCCTCGCCACCATCGGCGGACCGCTGATCGGCGGCGTCATCGTGGACACCTCCTGGCTGGGCTGGCGCTGGTGCTTCTACGTCGGGATCCCGTTCGCGCTCGCCGCGATCGCGGTGCTGCAGCGCACCCTGAAGCTGCCGGTGGTCAAGCGCAAGGTGAAGATCGACTACCTGGGCGCCCTGGTCATCACCGGAGCCGTCAGCCTGCTGATGATCTGGATCACCCTGGCCGGCAAGAACTACGCCTGGCTCTCCTGGCAGACCGCGGCCATGGTCGGCGGCGGCCTGGTGCTGGGCGCGCTCGCCGTGGTGATCGAGAAGCGCGCCGCCGAGCCGATCATCCCGCCGAGCCTCTTCCGCCACCGCACCGTCACCCTGGCGGCGCTGGCCAGCGTGCTGGTCGGCATCGGGATGTACGGCGCGACCACCTTCCTGAGCCAGTACTTCCAGCTGGCCAAGGAGAAGTCCCCGACCATCGCCGGCCTGATGACGCTGCCGATGATCCTCGGGCTGGCGGTCGCCTCCACCGTCGCGGGCAAGCTGATCACCAAGTACGGCCGCTGGAAGGCCTACCTGGTCACCGGCACGCTGCTGCTGGCCGTCGGGTTCGGACTGCTCGGCACCGCTCGGGCCGACACCGACTACGTCCTGCTCTCGGTCTACATGGCGATCACCGGCATCGGCCTGGGCCTGACCATGCAGAACCTCGTGCTGGCGGTGCAGAACACGGTGCCCCGCCACGAGCTCGGCGCGGCCAGCTCGGTGGTCACCTTCTTCCGCACCATGGGCGGCGCGATGGGCGTCTCGGCGCTCGGGGCCCTGATGACCAACCGGGTCGGCCACTACCTCACCGAGAACCTGGCGGCCGCGCACATCCCGGCCTCCGGCGCCGCGGCCGGCGGCGGCATCCCGGACCTGCACAAGCTGCCCGCCCCGCTCGTCCCGCTGGTGACGGACGCCTTCGGGCACGGGGTGGGCGTGGTCTTCCTGGTCGCGGCGCCGTTCGCGCTGCTGGCCTTCGTCACGGTGCTGTGCATCCGCGAGACGGCGCTGCGCACCGGTCGGCAGGACTGACCGGTCCGGTCGGCGCGGGGTACGGCGAAGGCCGGGCAGTGGTGGTCCACTCCCCGGCCTTCGCCGTGCGGCGGCGGTGTCCGGGCGGGCCCGGACACCGGTGCTAGCGGCCGGCGATCAGGGTCAGGCCGTAGAGGACGGCGGCGCCGCAGACCGCGAAGCAGGCGTAGGCCCCGGCGAGGGCCAGCCGGCCGCCGCCGGCCGGGGCGTCGGAGCCCGCCGCCGAGCGCTGCGCGGTCAGCGCGGCCTCACGGCGGGAGAGGGCCAGGATGCCGAGCGCGAAGACGGTGACCACCGCGACGGTGATGCCGAAGCTGAAGCCGGCGGTCTGGGCCAGGGCGGTCCACTTGATGTGCATGCTGTGTGCTCCTCAGCCGTCGGCGCTCAGGCCGCGACCGTGGTCGAGGCAGGGGTGGGGGTGGTGGGCCCGGCGGTCGGCGTGACCTCGACCGGGGTGACGTCGCTGACGTCGTTGACGTTGTCCGCGCCGACCGGCTGGCGGCGGGAGATCAGCCACATCGCGCCCGAGCCGGCCACCAGGGTGGCGCCGACCAGGACCACGCCCCAGGTGCCCTGCTCGACCGCGTAGGCCGCGAGGCCGGCCACCGCGGCGGCGGCGGGCAGGGTCAGGCCCCAGGTGTAGACCATGCGGCGCACCAGGCTCCAGCGCAGCTCGCCCTTCCGGCCGCCGAGGCCGGCGCCCATGATGCCGCCGGAGCAGACCTGGGTGGTGGAGAGGCCGAAGCCCATGTGCGAGGAGGTCAGGATGACGGTCGCGGCGGCCGACTCGGAGGCGAAGCCCTGCGGCGCCTGGATGTCCGCCAGACCCTTGCCCATCGAGCGGATGATCCGCCAGCCGCCCATGTAGGTGCCGAGCGCGATGGCCGCGCCGGCCGAGACGATCACCCAGGTGGGGGGCAGCGCGCCCTTCGGCAGGGCGCCGACCGAGACCAGGGTCAGGGTGATGATGCCCATCGTCTTCTGGGCGTCGTTGGTGCCGTGGGCCAGCGAGATCAGCGAGGAGGAGAACACCTGGCCGGTCTTGAAGCCCTTGGTGACGGTCGCGCCGTCGCCCTTGCGGGTGATCGCGTACGCCAGCTTGGTGGCGCCCCAGGAGGCCAGGCCCGCGACCAGCGGGGAGGCGATCGCCGGGATGAGGATCTTGGTGACCACGGTGTCGAAGTTGACACCGTTGAGGCCGACGCCGACCACGGTGGCGCCGATCAGGCCACCGTAGAGCGCGTGCGAGGAACTGGACGGCAGGCCTCTCAGCCAGGTGAGCAGGTTCCACAGGATCGCGCCGACCAGTGCGGCGAAGATGATCTCCGGGTGGATCCCGGCCTTCTCGTTGACGATGCCGCCGGAGATGGTGGTGGCGACCTTCACGGAGAGGAACGCCCCGGCGAAGTTGAGGACGGCCGCGATGGTGACCGCGACCTTGGGCCGAAGGGCTCCGGTGGCGATGGAGGTGGCCATCGCGTTGGCGGTGTCGTGGAACCCGTTGGTGAAGTCGAAGGCGAGCGCCGTGATGATCACAACGGCCACCAGGAACGAGATGTGTTCCATACCCAAACAATCGTCGTAGTTGTCGCACTGACGTTGGTGTCGATCGCGACGGTAGGGACGCTCGGTGAACGGAAGGTGAACTGAGACGGGCTTCGTGGTTCCGGACGTGTCCAAGGGGTTGCCATGACCTTGCCAGAAGGTGTCTCCGGGCTTGCTGAACTGGGCATTGGTGCAGAACGCCCCGGTTCGCTCTGTTTTGCTGAGACCTGTCTCACAGCCGACCGAAGAATTCACCGACCCGTACGGGTGCGGTCTGTTTCTGGCGAGTGACCCATGACAGGATCGGCGGGGATCCGGGCCATCCGGAGGTCGGGCAGGGGCGGGGAGGACGAATCCATGGGTGGGGCTGCACAGCGCGCGGAGTCCGCGGGAACACGACCGTGGGTGCGGGCCGCCCTGCGGTGCGGAGCCGTCCTCGCGGCCGCCGCGCTCGCGTTGCCGCTGGCCACCCAGGCCGCCTTCGCGGCCCCCGACCCGGGCACCCCGGGCCGCACCGCCCCGGTCGCGCCGGGCGCGGACCCGCTCGCGGAGGCCAAGGCCACCCTCGGACCGCTGCTCGACCAGCTGCACGACCTGTACAAGAGGGCCGAGGCCGCGACCGAGCAGTTCAACGCCGCCGTCGCCAAGGTCGCCGAGCAGCAGGCCGCGGTCACCGACCTCAGGGACCGGCTGGACCGCCAGCAGAAGCAGGTGGACGCCGGTACCGACGTGGCCGCCCAGCTCGCCGCCGCCCAGTACCGCAACGGAGCCGCCTCGGCCTACGCCGAACTGCTGCTCTCCAAGGACCCGTACGAGGCCGTCACCATCGCCGAACTGCTCGCCACCGCGAGCCGTTCGCAGTCCGAGTTCCTGGACCGGCTCAAGCAGGACCGCGAAGCGCTCACCGGTCTGCAGAAGCAGAGCGAGGAGGCGCTGAAGAGCTCCCAGGCACTGGTCGCCCAGCAGGACGCCGCCAAGGCCAAGGTCGCCGCCGACCTGGCCGCCGTCGAGCAGCTGGTCTCCTCGCTGACCGGGGCCCAGCGCACCGAGTTGGAGCAACTGGAGAAGGCCAAGGCCGACGAGGCCCAGCTGGCCTTCCTCGCCTCCGGCGCGCTCGGCAAGGGCGAGCGCACCCCGTCGCTGGCGGGCCGCGCCGCCGTTGCCTACGCGCTGGCGCAGCTCAACAAGCCGTACCTGTGGGGCGGCGCCGGGCCGGACATGTTCGACTGCTCCGGCCTCACCTCGCAGGCCTGGCTGCACGCCGGCAAGCCGATCCCGCGCACCAGCCAGGAGCAGTGGGCCCAGCTCCAGCACGTCGCGCTGAACCAGCTGCGCCCCGGCGACCTGGTGATCTACTTCGAGGGCGCCACCCATGTCGCGCTCTACATCGGCGGCGGGCTGGTCGTCCAGGCGCCGCGGCCGGGCGCCGTGATCAAGGTGTCGCCGATCGGCTCGATGCCGATCCTCGGCGCCGTCCGGCCCGACCCGGAGACGGCGTCGGACGAGGCGGGCGGCGCCTGGAAGGTGCCGGACCTCCCGGCGGGCTGGGACACCGTCACCCCGATCGCGCCCAGCCCGGTCAACCAGGTGCCGGTCGACCCGAACACCACGAACCCCGCGCCCGGTACGCCGACCGCGCCCGGCACGCCCACCCCGGGGACGCCGTCGCCCGGTACCCCGCAGCCCGGTACGGGGACGCCGACCGACCCGGGGACGCCCACCGGCACGCCGACGGGTACCCCGACCGGTACGCCCACCGGGACTCCGACCGGTACCCCGACGGGGACGCCCACCGGCACGCCGACGGGTACCCCGACCGGTACGCCCACCGGGACCCCGACCGGCACGCCGACGGGGACGCCCACCGGCACGCCCACGGGTACCCCGGCCGGCACGCCCAGCAGCACCGGCAGCGGCTCGGCCGCCGCCTCGGCGTCCGGCTCGACCTCGGCGACGGCGCTGCCGTCCGGCCAGAACTAGGCCCGGCCCCGTCGGCACGACGGGTCGGCAGGCCCCGGGGCCCGGTTCGCGCCGGGTCCCGGGGCCTGCCGCCGCTCAGCTCTCGCCGCTGTCCGGTTCGAAGCGGATCAGTACCGCCTTGGAGGTCGGGGTGTTGCTGATGTCGGCCGTGGAGTCCAGCGGCACCAGCACATTGGTCTCCGGGTAGTACGCCGCCGCCCCGCCGCGCGCCACCGGGTAGTGCACCACCCTGAAGTGCGGGGCGCGCCGCTCCACGCCGTCCTTCCACTCGCCGACCAGGTCGACGTACCCGCCCTCGGTCAGGCCCAGCTCGTCGGCGTCGGCGGGGTTGACCAGGACGACCCGGCGGCCGCCGGTGATGCCCCGGTAGCGGTCGTCCAGGCCGTACACCGTGGTGTTGTACTGGTCGTGCGAGCGGAGCGTCTGCAGCAGCAGCCGGCCGGGCGGGACCTCGGGGGCGGTGAGCGGGTTGACCGTGAAGTTGGCCAGGCCGGTCGCGGTCGGGAAGGTCCGTGAGTCGCGCGGGCCGTGCGGCAGGGTGAAGCCGCCGGGCCGGCGGACCAGGTCGTTGAAGTTGTCGAAGCCCGGCACCACCCGGGCGATCCGGTCCCGCAGGGTGTCGTAGTCGGTCGCGAAGTCCTCCCACGGGACGCTGTCCCGCGGGCCGAGCGTGGCGCGGGCGAGGCGGCAGACGATGGCCACCTCGGAGAGCAGCCCCGGCGCGGGCGGGCGCAGACCGCCGCGCGAGGAGTGCACCTGGCCCATCGAGTCCTCGACACTGACGAACTGGGCGCCCTTGGCGGTGACGTCCCGGTCGGTGCGGCCGAGGGTCGGCAGGATCAGCGCCCGGGCGCCGGTCACCACGTGCGAGCGGTTGAGCTTGGTGGAGACGTGCACGGTGAGCCGGCAGCCGCGCATCGCCGCCTCGGTGACCTCGGTGTCCGGGGTGGCGGCGACGAAGTTGCCGCCCATCGCGAAGAACACCTTCACCCGGCCGTCGCGCATCGCGCGGATGGTGTCCACCGCGTCGTGGCCGTGCTCGCGCGGCGGCTCGAAGCCGAACTCGCCGCCCAGGGCGTCCAGGAAGGCCGCGGACGGCCGCTCGAAGATGCCCATCGTCCGGTCGCCCTGGACGTTGCTGTGCCCGCGCACCGGGCAGACCCCGGCACCCGGACGGCCGACGTTGCCGCGCAGCAGCAGGAAGTTGACCACCTCACGGATGGTCGGCACGGAGTGCTTGTGCTGGGTGAGGCCCATCGCCCAGCAGACGATGATCTTCCGGGAGGAGAGCACCGTACGGCCCAGCTCCTCGATCTGCTCCCACGGCAGGCCGGTGGCGGCGAGGACCTCCTCGCGGCGGGTCTGCCGGGCCTCGGCGGCGAACTCCTCGAAGCCGTGGCAGTGCTCCGCGACGAAGGCCTCGTCGACACCGCCGTCCGCGTCCAGGATCAGCTGGTTGAGCGCACGGAACAGGGCGAGGTCGCCGCCGAGCCGGATCTGCAGGAAGAGGTCGGTCAGCTTGGTGCCGTGGCCGACCAGGCCGCGGGCGTTCTGCGGGTTCTTGAACCGTTCGAGGCCGGCCTCGGGCAGCGGGTTGACGCTGACCACGGTGGCGCCGGCGCGCTTGGCCCGCTCCAGGGCGGAGAGCATCCGGGGGTGGTTGGTGCCCGGGTTCTGGCCGGCCACGATGATCAGGTCGGCCTGGTAGAGGTCCTTGAGGCTGACGCTGCCCTTGCCGATGCCGAGCGTCTCGGTGAGCGCCGAGCCGGAGGACTCGTGGCACATGTTGGAGCAGTCGGGCAGGTTGTTGGTGCCCAGCCGGCGGGCGAACAGCTGGTAGGCGAAGGCGGCCTCGTTGCTGGTCCGGCCGGAGGTGTAGAAGGCCGCGCCGTCCGGGGTGTCCAGGGCGCGCAGTTCCTCGGCGATCAGCGCGAAGGCGTCGTCCCAGCCGATCGGCGTGTAGTGGGTGGCGCCCTCGTCCAGCAGCATCGGCTGGGTGAGACGGCCCTGCTGGCCGAGCCAGTAGCCGGAGCGGTCGGCCAGTTCGGCCACCGGGTGGGCGGCGAAGAACTCGGCGCGGATCCGGCGCTCGGTGGCCTCCTCGGCGACGGCCTTGGCGCCGTTCTCGCAGAACTCGGCGGTGTGCGTCTTGCCCGGCTCGGGCCAGGCGCAGCCGGGGCAGTCGAAGCCGTCCGGCTGGTTGACCTTGCGCAGGGTGGCGAGGGTGCGGCGGGCGCCCATCTGCTCGGTGGCCATCCGGAGGCTGTGGCCGACCGCCGGCAGCCCGGCCGCGGCGTGCTGGGGCGCGGACACCTGGGGGGCGTCCTGCGCCGGATCGCTCTGCGGGGCCCGCTTGGCCATGACTGCGCTCCTCGGCTGTGCTCGTCGGCCGCCGCGCCGTCGCGGGGCCTGCCGTCCATCCTTCCACCCGTTCGAGTCGTGCGGACCATCCCGGTTCCGTGATCGGCCGGCTCCGGCCGGGCCGGACCGCCGGCGCCGTCGCCGCCACTGGCCTGGGCCGATCGTCCTGCGCCGCGTGCCCCGAGCCGCGTGCCCGGGACCGGCCGCCCGGGGCCGCGGCGGGCCCCGGGCGGGCCGGCTCAGGCCGCCAGCACCGCCGGGACGCCGGCCAGGGCGCGCAGGATGGCCCGGGCGGCGGCGTCGTTCTGGCGGAAGCCGGGGGAATCGGTGCGCGGCCGGGCGAAGGCCGCCGCCGCGCGGAGGCTGGTGTGCGGGCCGAGGGCGGTGCGCCGCGGGTGCGGGCCGCCGCTCAGGGCCGGGTCCAGGACCCGGCTGTCCCCGGGCCGGATGGTGAGCAGTCCGGAGCGGTGGGTGTGCTCCTCGTCGCTGACCACCTCCTCCACGATCCGCCCGGCGCGGTGCAGGTCGCGCAGGACCGGGTCGTGGGTGCGGGCCAGCGCGTGCTTGGGCAGGTACGCCTCGACCAGGGCGGTGGCGTGGACGCTGTACCCGGGCACGGTGCTGCCGGACGCCCGCCAGGTGCCGGTGGCCTCGTCCCGCTCGACCCGGATGCCCGCGCCGAGGAAGCGGACCACGCCCGCCTCGGAGAGCGCGAGCAGTTGACGCAGCCGGAAGCCGGGCGGGCCGGAGGCGAGGTAGCTGAAGTAGCCGAAGAACCACTCGTCGACCTCCTCGCCGACCGAGCGGGCGGTGAGCCGCTCGGTCGCGAGGATGCGCGGCACCTGGCCGAAGAGCGAGAGCAGGGCCAGGAAGGCGCCGAGGTCGGCGCTGTGGGCGGGGTCGGCGCGGCGGTCGGCGTTGTCGGCGATGTAGCCGCGGAGGTGGCGCTGGAGCTCCTCGGCGGAGCCGAGTTCGAGCCCGGCCAGCGGGAAGTCCAGCCGTTCGAAGTCCAGCCGGTCGGCCGGGTCGGGGACGGCCAGGGCGATCAGCCGGGTGAGTTCGGGCGCGTACCAGCCGTACGCGTCGTAGCCGGCCAGGAAGTCCGACCAGGGCAGTGCGGTGCGCTCGGGGTGGGCGTGGAACAGCTCGTGGTAGTACCCGAAGCCGATGTCCTTCGCCATCAACGGCCAGAAGTCGCGCCGTAGTTCCAGCGGTCCGGGCCGGTCGAGCACGGCGTCCACGGCGGCCGCGTCGAAGTAGCGGGGGAGCGGGGCGGGCGGGCCCTGGAGCCGGTAGCCGGTCTTGGAGTGGTACGGCACGCCGCGCCGCGAGCCGACGTGGATCACCGGCTCGCGGCCGGAGGGCCGGTAGGCCAGGCCTTCGGGCGTCTCCTCGAAGCGGCCGCCGCGGCCCTCGGTGAGCAGCGCGACCAGGTCGACGAAGGCGAGCCCGAAGCCGCGCAGGACGAGCTGCTCACCGGCGGCTATGCCGGTCAGGTCGGCGTCGGCGGAGAAGGCGGGCGGCAGGTGGAAGCGGCCGTGCCGGGCGGCGAACGCGGTGTCCGCGGCGTACCGGGGGTGCGGCGCGGAGTCGAGGTGGCCGAGGGTCAGGGTGACGTGGTCGGCGGTCAGGATCCGGTCGCCGAGGTGGACCAGCTGCGGGCCGTCCTCCGGGCCCTCGATCCGGTGCACGGTGTCCCGGTGCACGGTGACGGTGATGTGTGGCGGCAGGTCGGCGACGGCGCGCCGGAACACCCAGTCCAGGTAGGCGCTCTGGGCCCGGCGGGTGGGGAAGTCGGTCGGTGCCAGGTCGCGCAGCTCGGCCCGGACCTCCTGGTCCTCGACCTCCCGGTAGGGCGCGAACTCCTCGACGCGGGCGGCCCATTCGGCCAGCGAGGGGCCGGGGCGGACCGGGCCGTCGATGGTGGACCGCTCGTCGGTGAACATCGTGACGTCCTCGGCCATCGAGTTCATCCGGAGCAGCGGGGACTGGTCGTAGCGCCAGATCCGGCCCGCGCCGGGCGGGTGCGGGTCGACCAGGTGGATCTCCAACGGTTGGTCCGGGGGGAGGAGTTCGGCCGCGTTGGCGGCGATCCGCTCCAGCAGTCCGGTGCCGCGCGGGCCGGCTCCGACGATCACCAGGGTGGTCAACGCTTCTCCCCGGGGGTGAGCTCGGCACCGGCGGGGGCGGCGCTGTCGGCGGCGGCGGCGCGCAGCCGGCGGTAGGCCGCGCGGGCCTTCTGCAGCGGAGTGGGCGGCAGGCCGTCGCGGGTGGCGCCCTTGGCGTAGTACCGCTCGACGTAGTACTGGCCGATGGACAGCACGGTGGTGATCACGATGTACCAGATGGTGGCGACCATCAGCATCGGGATGACCTGGTAGGACTGCAGGTAGACCAGTTGCACCGAGTAGAGCAGGTCGGAGACGGCCAGCACGCTGATGATGCTGGTGCCCTTGAGCGCGCTGATCAGCATGTTGCCGGCGGTGGGGACGATCGAGCGCATCGCCTGCGGGACGATGATCCGGCGCAGCACCCGCCACCGGCTCAGTCCGAGCGCCGAGGCGGCCTCCAGCTGGCCGCGGTCGACGGAGAGGATCCCGCCGCGCACCACCTCGGCGGCGTACGCGGCCTCCAGCAGGGTGAGGCCGACCAGGGCGGTCAGGGTGGGCCCGAAGAGGTTGACGGTCTTGACGGTGATGAACTCCGGGCCGAACGGGATGCCGAGGCCGAGCGTCGGGTAGAGCGCGCCGATGTTGAAGAACAGCAGCAGCTGCACCAGGGCCGGGGTGGAGCGGAAGATCCAGATGTAGACCCAACTGAGCGTGCGCAGGACCGGGTTGGTGGAGAGCCGCATGGTGGCGAGCACGGTGCCGAGCACGAAGCCCAGCCCGAGCGTGACGGCGGTCAGCCAGAGCGTGAGGGTGAGGCCGTTGAGGACCGAGGTGGCGGTGAACCAGTCGGCGACCACGTCCCACTGGAAGGCCTTGTTGCGGATCACCGAGTTGACGACCATCGCGAACAGCGACAGGGCGACGGCTGCGGAGACCCACTGGCCGGGGCGGCGGCGGGCGACGAGCCGGGCGGAGGGGTCCGGGGCGGCGCCGACGGGCGGTCCGGGGTCGTGCGCGGTCTTCTCGGTGCGGGCGGGCGCGGGTAGGACGTCCTGCGGGGTGGCCATGAGGAGGACTCCAGGCGGAAGCTGCGGGCAGGCAGGCGGGAGGTACGGGTGTGATCACGTACGGCCGTCGGGCCGGCCCGCGTCCCTCAACGCGGCCGGCTCTGCACTGCACTCCGCATTGATCGTACGCATGCGCGAACGTGGCCTGTCAAGGGTGGTGCCGCCGGGGCACACGACGACAAGTGATCGCAACAGAGCGGTAATGGACGGTGGTTGACGCCGTGCGTCCTTCACTGCTGAACTTGTGCTCATGTACGCCGAGCAGCTCCTGGTCACCCGCGACCACATCGACTTCGGTCGGGTGTGGTCCGCGGCGTGTCGCGGCTGACCCGGCAGCGGGCCGTCCAGCCGGCCCTGTCCTCCTAGGAGCCTCCTCCCTCGGAGACCCCTCCCGCGGAGACCTCTCCCTCGGTGCCCCGTCGCGGGCCGGGTAGGCCGTCCAGCCCCGTCCGGGCGGCCGTTTCAGGCGCACGCTGCCGCCTTCAGCCTTCTGCACCCCACTGCACTCCGGCAGTTCTCCGTCGCCTTCTCCTTCGCCACCGTCACGTGCCGCGCTCCCGTTCCGTGTTCGAAGCCTGGCCCCGCCATGGCCTGTTCCGGTCTGCCCACCCGCAGCCGCCGGATTCCGTACGACCCGAAAGGTTCAGCCACCATGCCCGTCGAATTCCTCGGCATCGCCGCCACCAGTGATGGTTCGGAGACCACGCCCCGCTCCACGGCGGCCTTCGACCGCGACTACACCCTGCGGCTGGCCCGCGCCCACGAGGACTACGGCTGGGACCGTGTGCTGTTCGCCTACGGCGCCGGCGCCCCCGACCCGGCGGCCGCCGCGGCCTACCTCGCGGCCCGGGTCGACCGGCTCCAGATCCTGCTGGCCCACCGGCCGAACGTCTCCTACCCGACCTACGCGGCCAAGACCTTCGCCACCCTGGACCGGATCAGCGACGGGCGGCTCACCGTCCACTTCATCACCGGCGGCAACGACCACGAACAGCAGCGCGAGGGCGACTTCCTGACCAAGGACCAGCGCTACGCCCGCACCCGTGAGTACATCGGGATCGTCAAGAAGGCGTGGACCAGCAAGGAGGCCTTCGACCACGAGGGCGAGTACTACCGGTTCAACGACTTCCTCTCGGACGTCTTCCCCGTCCAGGCCCCCCGGCCGGGCGTCTCCTTCGGCGGCTCCTCGGACGCCGCCTACGCGGCCGGCGGCGCCGAGGCGGACATCTTCTGCCTCTGGGGCGAGCCGCTGGCCCGGACCGCCGAGCAGATCGAGCGGGTGAAGGAGGCCGCGCGGGCCGCCGGCCGGGCGGACGTGCCGCGCATCCAGGTGGCCTTCCGGCCGATCATCGCGCCGACCGAGGAGCTGGCCTGGGAGAAGGCGTACCGGACGGTGGACACCATCCGTGCCCGCAAGGACTCCGGCGAGCTGGTCCGCGGCGGGGCCCGGTCGGCGCAGTGGACCCCGGAGAACACCGGGTCCCAGCGGCTGCTGGAGATCGCCGCGGCCGGCGAGCGCTACGACCGGGCGCTCTGGACCCCGACCGCGGCCGTCACCGGCGGGGCCGGCAACTCCAACGCCCTGGTCGGTACGCCGGAGACGGTCGCCCAGGCGCTGCTCGACTACTACGACCTCGGCGTGGACATCCTCTCCGCGCGCGGCTACGCGCTGCTCGACGACGCGATCGACTTCGGCCGCCACGTCATCCCGATCGTGCGCGAGGAGGTCGCCAAGCGGGACGCCGCGAAGGCGGCGGAGGCGGCCGAGCGGGAGGAGCGGGCCGAGCGCGACCGTCATCAGCTGATCGCGGTCCAGGCGTGAGCGGTACCAGCCTGGCGATCGAGGTCCGCCGGGTCACGATCGACGACCCGCTGGTCGAGCCGCTGCTGCGGGAGCTCACCGAGGAGTACGTCGCCCGCTACGGGCCGGACGCCCGGGAGGAGATGAGCCGGTACCCGAAGGACGCCTTCGCGGAACCGGCCGGCGTACTGCTCCTCCTCCTGGAGGACGGAGAGCCGGTGGCCGGCGGTGCGTACAAGCCGTACGACGAACGTACGGCCGAGGTGAAGCGGATGTGGACGCATTCCGCGCACCGCCGCCGGGGGCTGGCCAGCCGGGTGCTGGTGGAGCTGGAGCGGGCCGCTTCGGCGGCCGGGTACACCCGGATCTACCTGACCACCGGTCCGCGCCAGCCCGAGGCCAAGGGGCTCTACCTGGCGACCGGCTACACCGCGTTGTTCGACGTCGACGCCGATCCCCTGACGATCGGCCCGCTGGCGTTCGAGAAGTCCCTGCCGGTCCGGCTCCCGGCCCCGGACCGCACCCCCGGTGACCTGGCCCAGGCCCCCGGCCCCCGACCCCACCACGCACCGACCCCGAAAGGCGCACAACTCCCGTGAGAACCACCACCGTCCGACGCCGTCTGCTCGCGACCACCGCCCTGCTGCCGGTCCTGGTACTGGCCGCGTGTGGCTCGGACCCGAAGACCACCGCCCAGCCGGGCGCGGGCAAGGCGGCGGCCGACGCCGCCGCGCAGGACCTCATCTCCGCCATCCCGAAGTCGGACGCGGCCGCCGCGCTGCTGCCCGAGGACGTCCGCAAGGCCGGGACGGTGAAGTTCGGATCGACGATCGGGGCGCCGCCCGCCTCGTTCTACGCCGACCAGGCCACCAAGAAGGCGGCCGGGGTGGACATCGACTTCACCGACGCGGTGGCCAAGGTGCTCGGCCTGACCGTGGAGCGAGAGGAGGCCGCGTTCGAGACCATCCTGCCCGCGCTGGGCAGCGGCAAGTACGACGTCGGCACCGGCAACTTCGGGGTCACCGCGGCCCGGTTGAAGACCATCGACTTCGTCACCTACATCGACGACGGCCAGGGCTTCGCGGTCAAGAAGGACAACACCACCGTCCAGCCGGTCACCGATCTCGTCCAGCTCTGCGGGCTGGTCATCGGCACCGGCGCCGGCACCACCTTCGAGACCACGCTGAACAACAAGAAGAACGTCTGCGCCGACGCCGGCAAGAAGCCCTACGAGGTGAAGGCGTTCAGCGACAACGGCGCCACGCTGACCGGTCTCCAGCAGGGCCGGATCGACATCGTGATGTCGACCATCAACGGTCTGCGCTACCAGGCGTCCCAGGAGGCGTCCGGGACGAAGTTCCTCGGCGAGTTCCACCGGCTGGACGTCGGCTTCGCGTTCAAGAAGGGCTCCACGCTCACCCCCGCGTTCCAGGCGGCGGTCAACCAGCTGATCAAGGACGGGACGTACGACAAGATCGTCAAGAAGTGGGGGGTCGCCGATTCGGCGATCAAGGAGTCCCAGATCAGCCCGCCCGAGCACGCGTGACCCCCTGTCCGGGCCCCGGGCCTGTTGGAGGAATCCCACCATGAGCATCACCACCACCGAGGCCGGCCCGCCCGCCGGCCCGGTCACCAAGGCGCCGGCCGCCCCGGCCGGTCGCGTCGACCTCGGCGAGCTGGCCGGTCTGCGGACCGTCCGGGCCCGCCACCCGCTGCGCTGGGCGGTCGGTCTGGCAGCCCTCGTCGTCCTCGTCCAGTTCGCCCACGGGCTGTACGTCAACCCCGGCTGGGACTGGGCCACCTTCCGGGTCTACTTCTCCGCCGACACCATCCTGCGCGCGGTCGGCCGCACCATCGAACTCACCTTCTACGGCACCCTGCTGGGCTTCGTGCTGGGCGCCGTGGTGGCCGCGATGCGGCTGTCGCGCAGCGCGATCCTGCAGTCCATCGCCTGGGCCTACGTCTGGGCGTTCCGCTCGATCCCGCTGATCGTGCAGCTGGTGTTCTGGTTCAACCTCTCCTACCTCTACAAGCGGTTCGGCATCGGCATCCCGTTCGGGCCGACCTTCGCCGAGTTCGAGACGGTCGGGGTGCTCGGCGCCCTCGGCGCCGCCGTGCTGGGGCTGGGCCTGCACCAGGCCGCGTTCGCCGCGGAGATCATCCGCGGCGGCATCATCGCCGTCGACTCCGGTCAGCGCGAGGCCGCCGCCGCGCTGGGCGTGCCGCGCTGGCGCCAGGCCTGGCGGATCGTGCTGCCGCAGGCGATGCGCGGCATCCTGCCGGCCGCCGCCAACGAGGTGATCTCGCTCTTCAAGGGCACCTCGGTGGTCTACGTGATGGCCATCGGCGAGCTCTTCTACCAGGTGCAGGTCGTCTACGGCCGTACCGGCCGGGTGGTGCCGCTGCTGATGGTGGCGACCGTCTGGTACGTGCTGCTGACGACGGTGCTGTCGATCGGCCAGTACTACGTCGAGCGCTACTTCGCCCGGGGTGCCGAACGGACCCCGCCGCCCACCCCGCTGCAGCGGGCCCGGGCCTTCGTCCAGGGCCTGCGGGCCGACCGCACCCCCGTCGGCCGCACCCCCGCCGACCCCGCTTCCGGAGGACGCTCGTGACCACCACCGTCGTGGAACCCATGGTGCAGGTCAGGGGCCTGCACAAGAGCTTCGGCCAGCTCACCGTCCTGCGCGGCGTCGACCTGGACGTACCGGCCGGCTCGGTGACGGTGGTGCTCGGCCCCTCCGGCTCCGGCAAGTCGACACTGCTGCGCTCGATCAACCACCTGGAGAAGCTCGACCGCGGCTTCGTCGCGATCGACGGTGAGCTCATCGGCTACCGGCGCGCCGGCGACCGGCTGCACGAGCTCAAGGAGCGCGAGGTGCTGCGCCAGCGCACCAACATCGGCTTCGTCTTCCAGAACTTCAACCTGTTCCCGCACCTCACGGTGGTGGAGAACATCATCGAGGCGCCGGTCAGCGCGCTGCGCCGGCCCAAGGCCGAGGCCAAGGCGGCGGCGCTGCGGCTGCTGGAGCGGGTCGGGCTCGCCGACAAGGCGGACGTCTACCCGCGCCAGCTCTCCGGCGGTCAGCAGCAGCGGGTGGCGATCGCCCGGGCGCTGGCACTGGAGCCGAAGGTGCTGCTCTTCGACGAGCCCACCTCGGCGCTCGACCCCGAGCTGGTCGGCGAGGTGCTGGACGTCATCAAGGACCTCGCCAAGGCCGGCACCACGATGATCGTGGTGACCCACGAGATCGGGTTCGCCCGCGAGGTCGCCGACACCGTGGTCTTCATGGACGACGGGGTGGTGGTCGAGCAGGGCCCGCCGAAGGCCGTCCTGGACGATCCGCAGCACGAGCGCACCCGCTCCTTCCTGGCCAAGGTCCTCTGACCGGCTCGCCCCGCCCCTCTCGCCCCGCCCCTCTCCCCTCGACCCTCTCCCACTGATCAGGAGCTCCGCCATGTCCCTACCCCGTCGCGCCCTCGTGACCGCCGCCGCCGCGCTCGCCGCCACCCTCACCCTGGCCGCCTGCGGCAGCTCCACCGACGCCTCCGCCGAACTCGCCCCCGCCAAGGGCAGTACCGCGCCGAACGGCACCACGGTGAACCTGACGCCCAATCAGAACCGCATCACCACGGGCAAGGTGGATGCCATCGCGGCGCTGGTTCCGGAGGAGATCAGAAAGAGAGGGACCCTGACGGTCGCCAATTCGCTGGGTACCACGCCGCCACTGGACTTCTACGCGAACGACGACAAGACCATCATCGGCGTCGAGCCGGACCTCGCCTCGCTGGTCGGCAACGTGCTCGGCCTGAAGGTGGAGTTCAACCCGGTCTCCTGGGAGAACGTCTTCGTCGGCCTGGACAGCGGCAAGTTCGACGTCGGCATGACCAACATCACCGTCACCGAGGCCCGCAAGGAGAAGTACGACTTCGCCACCTACCGGCTGGACATCCTCGGCTTCGAGGCCAAGAAGGGCACCGGCTGGAAGGTCACCGGCCCGAAGGACGTGGCCGGCAAGACGATCGCCGTCTCCTCCGGCACCAACCAGGAGAAGCTGCTGATCGGCTGGAACGAGGAGAACGTGAAGAACGGCCTCAAGCCGGTCGACATCAAGTACTTCCAGGCCTCCTCCGACTACTACCTGGCGCTGTCCTCCGGCCGGATCGACGCCTACGTAGGCCCCAACCCGAGCCTGGCCTTCCACGCCGTGCAGACCGGCGAGACCGAGGTGGTCGGCACCTACTCCGGCGGCGGCGCGGACGTCCTCGGGAAGATCGCGGCGACCACCAAGAAGGACAGCGGCCTGGTCCAGGCGCTGAACGGCGCGATCAACGAGATCATCAAGAACGGCACCTACGGCCAGGCGTTGAAGCGCTGGGGGCTCGACGGCGAGGCCGTCCAGACCTCCGAGATCAACCCGCCCGGCCTGCCCAAGCCCAAGCCGTAGTCCGTTCACCCTCATGTGCTCCCCCGGCGCTAAGGTGGCCCCGGTCACGGTGGACGCGGTCACGGTGGACGCGTTTTCCGATCCGGCGTACGCGGGGGTTGGGGGAGACATGAGGGCTGGGGAGGTACTGGACGGCCGGTACCGGCTGGACCGGATGCTCGGCCAGGGCGGGTTCGGGGTGGTCTGGGAGGCCTACGACAGCAACATCGGGCGCCCGGTCGCGGTCAAGGTGCTCTCCGAGGAGAAGGCCGGCGACGAGGAGGCGGTCGCGCGCTTCGTCCGCGAGGCCAAGACCGCCGGCAGTCTGTCCCACGCGCACATCGTCACGCTGCACGACTACGGACGGGTCCAGCGGGGCGCCTGGTCCACCCACTACCTGGTGATGGAGCTGGTCCGCGGCCGCTCGCTGGCCGCGGTGATCAAGGAGGGCACGCCCGACCCGGCGCTCGCGGTGAAGTGGGTCCGGCAGGTCTGCAAGGCGCTGGACGCGGCCCACCGGTCGGGCGTGGTGCACCGGGACATCAAGCCGGAGAACATCATGATCTCCGAGAGCGGCGAGGCCAAGGTGCTGGACTTCGGCATCGCCCGGCTGCTCACCCAACAGTCCGGGAGCGGGCTCACCTCCACCGGGGTCGTCATCGGCACCCCGCCGTACCTGGCGCCCGAGTGCTGGGCCGGCGACACCATCGACGGCCGGGCCGACCTCTACGCGCTGGGCGTGGTGCTCTTCCAACTCTGCACCGGACAGCGTCCGTTCAACGCCGGCTCGGCGGTCACCATGATGTACCAGCACCTGAACGACCCGCCGCCGCCGGTGCGCACGCCGTATCCCGCGCTGGCCGCCCTGATCCGCCAGATGCTCGCCAAGAACCCGGCCGACCGGCCCGCCGACGCCGCCGAGGTACGCCGTCGGCTGCGCGACGTCCCGCTCGGCCGGACCGCCCCGCCCGAGCCGGCCGAGCCGCCCGAGGCCTTGCGACAGCGGGCCGACCGGGCCTGGGAGTACGGCGTCGAGGGCCGGCCCGAGGAGGCCGTGCGGATGCTGACCGAACTGATCCCGCGGCTGGCCCGCAGCGTCGGGCCGGCCGACCTCCGCACCCTGCGCACCTGCCACGACCTCGCCCTCTGGCTGGCCCGCGGCGGCAGCCCGGGCGCCGCCGCCGCGCTGCTGCGCGAGCTGGCCCCGGCGCTGGCCGGCGAGCCGGGGGCGCGTGCCGACGTCCTGCGTGACCTGGAGCGCTGGGAGCGGGAGCGGGAGGAGACCGGTCCCGGTCCGGCCCGGGCGCTCCCGCTGGACCAGCTCCTCGGCGGCCCGCGGAGCGGCTGACACCCCGGGCGGTGACCGGGCCGCGGTGCCCGGAGCCCGTGGTGCCGGCCTCCCCGGCGGCCGTTCGGCGAGCCCCCGCGGGCCGTCGGCCTTCGCCGTCGCGCCCCCGCTCACCCCGGTGCGCACCCCGGGCACGGGGAGGTTCGTCCACGAGGGAGCCCGGCGCCGGGCGGGCGGCCCGACCCGGCCGCGGCTGTCAACCGTACGGGCACCCGATTCGGTGCCGTCCCGGCTTGTGGGAATTGATAGGAATTCGCCGACCTGGGCTGTCTGGTTCACGGGCGGCAGACGTTGATATACCTCGCAACAAGAGTCCGGTGCGGTGTGTGCGGCCGCCCCGGCGAGCTGAGACGAAAGTGGTGGTGACGCTCAGATGAAGCTCCTCCGTGTCGGACCACCGGGCGCCGAGCGCCCGATCGCGCTGGGCCAGGACGGCACCGCGTACGACCTCTCCGGCCGGGCCCGGGACATCGACGGCGCCTTCCTGGCCGGGCTCGACCCGGCCGCGCTGGCCCGCGACGCGGCCGCCGGTCTGCTGCCTGTGGCCGACATCGCCGGACAGCGGGTCGGCGCTCCGGTCGTCCGGCCGGGCAAGGTGGTCGGGATCGGGCTCAACTACCGGGACCACGCCGCCGAGGCCGGCGCGGCGATCCCCGACGAGCCGGTGATCTTCCTCAAGCCCAGCAACACCGTGGTCGGCCCGTACGACGAGGTGCTGGTGCCCCGCGGCGGCGAGAAGACCGACTACGAGGCCGAGCTGGCGATCGTGATCGGCCGCACCGCCCGGTACCTGGCGGGCCACCGGGAGGCGGCCGAGGTGATCGCCGGGTACACGATCGCCAACGACGTCACCGAGCGGGCCTTCCAGCTGGAGCGCGGCGGCCAGTGGGACAAGGGCAAGTCGGCGGAGACCTTCACCCCGCTCGGCCCCTGGCTGGTCACCGCCGACGAGGTGGCCGACCCGCAGGGGCTCGGGCTGCGGCTCTGGGTCAACGGTGAGCAGCGGCAGGACGGCTCCACCGGGCAGATGATCTTCCCGGTGCTGGAGATCGTCCGCTACGTCAGCCAGTTCATGGTGCTGGAGCCGGGCGACGTGATCGTCACCGGCACGCCGGCCGGTGTCACCCTGGGCCACCCGGGCACCCCGTTCCTGATCCCGGGGGACATCGTGGAGATCGAGATCGACGGGCTGGGCCGCCAGCGCCAGGTGCTCGGCAAGGCCTGACGCCCGGGCCCGCCCCGACCCCGGGCACGGGGGTCGGGGCGGGGTCGCGTGGCCGGGTCCGGCCCCGGCCGGCACCGCGAGCACAGGGCGCCGCGTCCGCCTGGGCACCGCGCCCACCGCGCCCCCGTGCCTCAGCCGGTGAGCACCTCCCGCAGCCGGGCGGCCCGTGGAGCGTCCGGGCCCTCCAGCGCCAGCAGCGCGCTCAGCACCTGCGCCGTCTGCGGATCGTGCAGCGCCGTCGCGGCGGCCATCGCCATGAACTGGTCCACCAGCCACTCCCGCAGCTCACCCACCGGCAGCGCGCGGCCTTCGTCCAGCCAGCTCAGGGAGGTGCCCTCGACCACCGCGATCCACGAGCGGACCAGCAGCGTCAGCCGCGGCCCGGCCTCGCGGACGCCGAGGTGGCGCAGGGTCCGCTTGAGCGCCGCCCGCCGGACGTCGTCCACGATCGCCGAGGTGCGCTGGGTCTCCACCACCGAGCCGCCGCGCAGCAGGGCCGAGTACCCGGCGTCGTGCTCGGCCACGAAGGCGAAGTAGCTCTCCAGGACGGAGGACAGCTGCTCGGTCGGGCTGCCGGTCAGCGGCACGGTGAACCGGCTGGTCAGCTCCTGCGCCGCGGTGCGCAGCGCGGCCTCGTACAACTGCTGCTTGCCGCCCGCGAAGTAGCGGTACACCAGGGGGCGGGAGGCCCCGGCGGCCTCCGCCACGTCGTCCAGGCTCACCTCGTCCGGTGCCCGCGAGGCGAACAGCTCCAGCGCCACCGCGATCAGCTGCTCCCGGCGTTGCTGGACCGGCAGCCGCCGGTACCCGCTACGCCGCGGACGGGCCTCGGGGGAGGGTGGGACGGGCGCTGAGCTGGCTTCCATGGCGGCCAGCGTAATGGGCGCCGGTCCGATCGGATCCTTGCCTGCACCGATCTTCCCGAACGGATGTTTGTGGTGGGGCGGGCCCGCCACCGGCGGGTCGAAGCGCCCTCGCGACGGGCCGGCCGCCGAGGATGGGACGGATCGTCTCCGCCGCTTCGAGGAGGGCCGCCGGATGGCGCGGGCAGAGCAGTGGACGGCCGCCGTGCGCCGGGTGCCGGGGGCGGTCCTGAGGTGGATCCGGTCGGCGCCCGGGACGTACGTGTGGCTGCTGATCCTGGCGGTCACCAGCTTCCTGGTGGCGCGGATGAACCCGGCGAACCTGGACTGGTTCCTGGCCGCCCGCTCGACCAATCTGGACAACCTGCGCTCGGACCCGCTGCACGTCCTGGTGGCCAGCGCGCTCTGGACGGAGCAGTCGAGCTTTCTCCTCTACTTCGTGCTGTTCAACCTCTTCCACGCCAACGCCGAGCGCTGGCTCGGGACGCTGCGCTGGTTCACGGTGGCCGCCACCGCGCACGTGCTGGCCACGCTCGTCAGCGAGGGGGTGGTCGCCCGCGGCATCCTGCGCGGCCGGCTGCAGGAGAGCCTGGCGGGCACGGTGGACGTCGGTGTCTCGTACGCGCTGGCCGGGGTGGTCGCCGTGCTGACCTACCGGTTCGCCGGCCACTGGCGCCTGGTGTACGGGGGCGGGGTGCTGGTCTTCTACCTGGTGCCGCTGGTCACGTCGCACACCTTCACGGACCTCGGACACTTCTGCTCGGTGCTGATCGGCCTCTGCTTCTTCCGGTTCGCCCGCGGCCGGCCCACCTGGGACCCGGCCCTGCTGTTCAGGCGCCGGAGGGAGCACCGGGCGGGGGCGTGAAATGGCCGGTCCATGCCACAGGGTAGGGGCTTGCAATCGGCCCGGGCCGCGAAATGATGTCCGGATGGTTGAAGAACTGATCAGCTCCGACGGCACCACCCCGCGCCGCATTGCCGACGACTACGTGCAGGCCCTTGCCGAGCTCGACCCGCTGACCGCGGTGCACCTGGGGCTCAACCTCGACGACGACCGCCTCCCCGACCTCTCCCCGGCCGGTGACGAGGCGTTCGCCGAACTCGGCCGCCGCACGCTCGCCCGGCTCGCTGACGCGGAGCGGGCCGGAGCTGCCGAGGACGAGGCCGAGCGCCGCTGCGCCCGGCTGCTGCGCGAGCGGCTCACCGCCGGGCTCGCCGTCCACGACGCGGGGGAGGGCTACCGCGCGGTTCGCAACCTGGCCTCGCCGGTCCACAACGTGCGTGACGTCTTCACCCTGATGCCCGCCGACACCGAGCAGGAGTGGGGGGTGATCGGCCGCCGACTGGCCCGGGTGCCCCTCGCGCTGGAGCAGTACCGGGAGACCCTCGCCGCGGGTGTCGAGCGCGGCCTGCTCTCCGGCCCCCGCCAGGTGTCCACCATGGTCGAGCAGTTCGGCGAGTGGCTGGAGGGGGACGCGGCGGGCTGGTTCGGGGTGTTCGTCCAGCAGGCACCCGAGGGCCTGCGCGCCGGGCTGGC
The DNA here is from genome assembly GCF_042752535.1 of Kitasatospora sp. NPDC059327. Taxonomy (NCBI): domain Bacteria; kingdom Bacillati; phylum Actinomycetota; class Actinomycetes; order Kitasatosporales; family Streptomycetaceae; genus Kitasatospora; species Kitasatospora sp. NPDC059327. The sequence goes on from NZ_JBHYYB010000038.1 coordinate 27,309, forward strand.
CGAGCCCGCCGCGGCCGCCGCCGAGGCGGTGGCCGGCCTGCGCGACTGGCTGCGCGACGTCTACGGCCCGGCCGCCGCCGCCACCCCCGACACCACCGGGCGCGAGCGCTACGGCCGATTCGTGCGCTACTGGACCGGCGCCGACCTCGACCTGGACGAGGCGTACGGCTGGGCCTGGCAGGAGTTCCACGGCCTGCTCGCCGAGATGGAGGCGGAGGCGGAGAAGGTGCTGCCCGGCTCCACGCCGATGGAGGCGATGAAGTGGCTGGAGACCGACGGCCCCGCCGTCCAGGGCGCCGAGGCCACCCGTGAGTACCTCCAGGGGCTGATGGACGGGGCGATCCGCGACCTCCAGGGCACCCACTTCGACCTGGCCGAGCCGGTCACCCGGGTCGAGTCGAGGATCGCCCCGGCCGGCAGCGCCGCCGCGCCCTACTACACCTCGCCCTCGCTGGACTTCAGCCGCCCGGGGCGGACCTGGCTGCCGACCATCGGCCGGGAGCGCTTCCCGGTCTGGGACCTCGTCTCCACCTGGTACCACGAGGGCGTTCCCGGCCACCACCTCCAGCTGGCGCAGTGGAACTACGTCGCCGACCGGCTCTCCACCTACCAGGTGAGCATCGGCGGGGTGAGCGCCAACCTGGAGGGCTGGGCGCTGTACGCCGAGCGCCTGATGGACGAGCTCGGCTACCTCACCGACCCGGGCCACCGGCTCGGCTACCTCAACGCCCAGATGATGCGGGCACTGCGGGTGATCGTCGACATCGGCATGCACGCCGGGCTGGACTTCCCCGCCGACTCCCCGTTCCGGCCGGGCGAGCCCGTCCTGCCGGCCGCCGCCCGGGAGTTCTTCGGCCGCTACTGCGGGCTGTCGGCGGAGGTCCTGGACAGCGAGCTGGTCCGCTACCTGGGCATGCCCGGCCAGGCGATCGGCTACAAGCTGGGCGAGCGGGCCTGGCTGCGCGGCCGGGCGGCGGCCCGGGCGGCGCACGAGGCGCGCGGCGAGGAGTTCGACCTCAAGGCCTGGCACATGGCGGCGCTCTCGCAGGGCTCGCTCGGCCTGGACGACCTGGTCGCGGAGCTGGCCGCGCTGTAGGTCCGGTCCGGCAGGGCGTCGGCCGGCGTCGGTACGGCGGCCCCCGGGTGGCGGCGACACCCGGGGGCCCGCGTGTCCCCGGCGCGGCCCGGCGGCCGCGCGGTCGGCCTCCGCTGCCCGGGCGGGCCTGGTCCCGTGGTCCCGGGCCCCTGGTTCATTGGTCCCAATTCGTACGATTTGGTGAGGTTTTTCCTTGCCATTCGGCGCGTGGCGAGTTTGGCTTGAAGGCGACTGCGTGACCTCTCCGAATCCCCTGCGGAAGGCTCCCCCAGTGTCTGCTCAACCTGCCACCGGTCATAGGGCGGCGGACAGTCGCCGCTGGTGGGCATTGGCGGTCATCGCCATCGCCCAGCTGATGATCGTCCTCGACATCACCATCGTGAACATCGCCCTGCCCTCGGCCCAGAAGGACCTCGGGATCTCCGACGCCAACCGCCAGTGGGTGATCACCGCCTACACGCTGGCCTTCGGTGGCCTGCTGCTCCTCGGCGGCCGGCTGGGCGACCTCTTCGGCCGCAAACGCGTCTTCATCGTCGGCCTGCTCGGTTTCGCCCTCGCCTCCGCGATCGGCGGCGGGGCCACCGGGGCGCCGATGCTGTTCGCGGCCCGTGCCCTCCAGGGCGCCTTCGGCGCACTCCTCGCCCCGTCGGCGCTGGGTCTGCTCTCCACCACCTTCAGCGATCCGCGGGAACGCAGTACGGCGTTCGGCATCTTCGGGGCGATCGCCGGTGGCGGCGCCGCGATCGGCCTGCTCCTGGGCGGCCTGCTGACCGAGTACCTGAACTGGCGCTGGTGCCTGTTCGTGAACACCCCGATCGCCATCGCGACGGCCTTCGCCGCCTTCTCCATCCTGACCTCGGACCACGTCGCCAAGGGCCGCCGGGTCAAACTCGACCTGCCCGGCGCGTTCCTGGGCTGCGGCGGCCTGCTCGCCATCGTCTTCGGTACGAGCGAGGCGGTCAGCCGGGGCTGGGTGGACTGGCTGGTGCTGGGTTCGCTGGGGCTCGGCGCGCTCCTGCTGGTGGTCTTCGTCCTGGTGGAGCGGCGCACCGAGCACGCGCTGCTGCCGCTGCACATCGTCGGCGAGCGCAACCGCGGCGGCGCCGCGCTCTCGGTCGGCCTGGCCATGGTCGGCATGTTCGGCCTCTTCCTCTTCCTCACCTACTACCTGCAGGTCATCAAGCACTTCTCGCCGGTGATGTCCGGTGTCTCCTTCCTGCCGATGACGGCCGCCATCGTGATCAGTTCGACCGGCTTCGCGGCCCGGCTGATGACGAGGGTGCCGTCGCGCAACCTGATCGGGCCCGGGCTGCTGCTCGCCGGGGCCGCGATGGCCTGGCTGACCCAGATGAAGGTGGACAGTCCCTGGGCCGGCATGGTGCTCCCCGCCGAGCTGCTGCTCGGCTTCGGGATGGGCCTGGTGTTCATGCCGGCGATGAGCCTGGCCACCCTGGGCGTCGCCCCGAACGAGGCCGGCGCCGCGTCGGCCACCATCAACTCGGCCCAGCAGGTGGGCGGTTCCGTCGGTACGGCGCTGCTGAACACCATCGCGGCCAGCGCCACCGCGACGTATCTGGCCACCCGGATCGCCGGCAACCCCCAGGTGCAGGCCGAGGGCGCGGTGCACGGGTACGTGGTCGCGACCTGGGTGGCGATGGGCATCCTGCTGACGGCGGCGCTGATCGCCTTCCTGATGATCAACCACCGTCCGGCACCCGGCGAGGCCACCGGGGAGGCCGTGCCCGGGGCGGCCGGGGCGGGCGCCGCGACGGCGGGTGCGCCGGCCAAGGCGGGGGCGGTGACGCCGGGGCAGCGGCAACGCGCCTCCTGACCCAGCACCCCCCCGGCTCGTCTGAAACTTGCCGCAAGGTCTTGCAGTCACCCTTCGGCGCCTGCTTGACTCCTGGCCACCGCCAGGAAGTCGAGGAGGCGCCGTGGTGTCGCAGTTCGAGCCGTTCGAGCCGTCCGGTCCGTCCGGTCCGTCCGAACCGGGGCCCGCCCTCGACCTGCTCGTGGTCGGTGGGGCCGGCGTCGACACCGTCGTCCGGGTCGACCGGCTGGAGGTCCCGGACGCGGACTCGCGGTCCGTGGGGCCGGTCCGCGACTACGTGGCCCACACCGGCAACGGCGTCGCCCTCGGTGCCCACCACCTCGGCCTGCGCACGGCCTTCCTGGACTACCTCGGGGACGATCCGCAGGCCGAGCTGATCCTCGCCGAGTACGCCCGGGTGGGCCTGCCGTTCGCGCACCTGGTCTCGCCGCACGGCACCCCGCGCGCGGTCAACCTGGTCGACGCCGCCGGCCGCCGGTTCTCCTTCTTCGACGGCCGCCACCCCGCCGATCTGCGCCTGCCCCGCTCCTTCTACCTGCCGTACGTGGAGCGCAGCCGGCACGTGCACCTCTCCATCAGCGGCCACAACCGCGACATGTACCCGGACCTGCACCGGCTCGGCCGCACCAGCTCCACCGATCTGCACGACTGGGACGGCCGGAACCCCCACCACCGGGACTACGCGCTCGGCTCCGACCTGGTCTTCCTCTCGGTGGCCGGCTGCCGGGGCCGTCACGCGGAGGTGATGGGCGCGATCCTCGCCGAGGGCCGGGCCTCCGTCGTGATCGCCACGGCGGGCGCCGAGGGCTGCTGGCTGCTCACCCGGGACGCCCCGCTCCGGCGGCTGCCCGCCGTCGACCCGGGCCGCCCGGTCGTCGACACCAACGGCGCCGGCGACGCCTTCGCCACCGGGTTCCTCTACGCCTGGCTCCGCGGCCGTCCGCCGGTGGACTGTGCCCGCGCGGGCTCGGTGGCCGGCGCGTTCGCCTGCACCGGGGCGGGGACGCACACCGCGTTCGTCGGCCCGGGAGCCCTGGCCGCGGTCCTCGCGGACTGACCGCGCCGGCTCGCGGGCCGGTGCGACGGCGGCCCGCGACGGAGGATTTCTCATCCAGCTCCCAGCCGGGCATCACAGCCCTCCCAGCTGCCTGGGCCATAGTCGGACCGTACTCGCACCGACACCCAGGTCAGGAGCCGACCAGGTATGGGCCAGCACCGCAGCCGATCGCCCCGCCGCCGTTTTCTGGCCCCCACCCTCTTCACCACGCTCTCGGCGCTCACCGTGGTGGCCGTCGTCGCGGGCGCGCACAGCGTGACCTCGGAGGCGACGGCGGCGGGCAGCCCGTCGGTGTCCGCTCCGGCGTCCGCGCCGTCCACCGCCGCGCCGTCCGCCGCTTCGGCGCCGTCGGACGCCGCGGTCCAGGTGGCGGGTGGCGCCACCGACGCCCCGACCCCGGCCGCCACCGAGACCGCCGCGGCTCCGGCCATCGCGACCGACCGCGCCGCCCCGACGGCCGTGCCGACCGCCACCGCCACCGCCACCGCCACGGCCGCGCCGACCGCCACGGCCCCGCTCGGGACGACGGCGGTGGCCCCGGCCACGCCCGAATCCGCCACCGTGGGCGCCCTGTTCAGCGGCGCGGTCGCGGCGGGCAACCACTTCTGCACCGCGAGCGTGTTGCACAGCACGACCGGCAACCTGCTGCTCACCGCCGCCCACTGCCTGAGCGGCACCGACGGCGTCACCTTCGCCCCCGGCTACCGGGACGGCACCGCTCCCTACGGCACCTGGCGGGTCACCGCGATCCACACCGCCGCCGGCTGGTCCCAGGACGGCGACCAGGACGAGGACTTCGCCATCCTGGAGACCGCCTCCAGCGGCGGCCGCCGGATCGAGGACGTGGTCGGCGCCAACCAGTTGGGCACCGACGAGCCCTTCGGCGCCACCGTCCGGCTCTACGGCTACCCCAGCGGCACCGAGGCCCCGATCCTGTGCACCAACACCACCGGCCGCCGGAGCACCTACCAGCGCGTCGTCGACTGCCCGGACTACCCCGGGGGCACCAGCGGCGGGCCCTGGATCAGCACCACCACCGGGCACGTGGTCGGCACCATCGGCGGCTACCAGGAGGGCGGCGACAGTCCCGACACCTCCTACAGCGCCTACTTCGACCACACCATCGCGGCGCTCTACAAGGAGGCGGTGGCGTCGGCCTCCTGAGCGGGGGTCGGGCACCGGCCGGACCGGCGTGCCGTCGACGGCCCGGTTCGCCGGGGCGTCCACCGGGCCGCCCGGTCGGCCCGGTCGGCCCGGTTCGCCGCCGACATGACGAAGGCCCAGATCCGTGGATGAACTCCACTGATCTGGGCCTGTCTCGCACTTCTCGCGAAGTGCCCCCGGCAGGATTCGAACCTGCGCACCCGCCTCCGGAGGGCGGTGCTCTATCCCCTGAGCTACGGGGGCCTGCTGTGTGTTGTCGTCGCGTTCGCTTCGACGTGGAGAACATTACCAGGCTCGCGGCGTGCTCCGTGCACGGGTTTCGGGGACCCGCCCGGTGGCGGGGGAGCGGAAGTGCGGAAAGGCCGGACGGGGCGGCGGGCGCGCCGATACCCTCGGTGAGGTGTCGGGAGTGTCCGGGCGGGTCCTCGTGGTGGACGACAGCGAGGTGATCCGCCAGCTGATCAGGGTCAACCTGGAGCTTGAGGGCTTCGAGGTGGTGACCGCCGCCGACGGCGCCGAGTGCCTGGAGGTGGTCCGCCGGGTGCGGCCGGACGTGGTGACGCTGGACGTCGTGATGCCGAGGCTGGACGGTCTGCGGACGGCGGCCCGGCTGCGGGCGGCGCCGGGGACGAGCGGGTTGCCGATCGCGATCGTCAGCGCCTGTACGCCGGCCGACCTGGATCTCGGGGAGGCGGTCGGGGTGGACGGGTACCTGGGCAAGCCCTTCGACCCGGCGGATCTGGTGGCGCTGGTGTGGCGGCTGATGGCCCGCGCGGCGGAGCCCGACAGGTTTCGCCCTGAGCGAACAGAGCGGACGGATCGCGGCTGAGCACGGCGCGCGGGCGTCTCAACGGGCAAACCGGGTGGCGAGCGGGTGCCCCGTCTCGCCTACGCTTGGCGTCGTGACCCCCGCAGAGCTTTCCCAGGCAGTCCAGGCCGCAGTGAGCGCCGCCGTCGAGGCGGGCGAGCTGGCCGTCGCCGTGCCCGAGCACGTGACGGTCGAGCGACCCAAGAACAGGGACCACGGCGACTACGCGACCAATGTGGCCCTCCAGCTCGCGAAGCCGGCCGGCAAGCCGCCGCGCGTCGTGGCCGACCTGGTGGCCGCCCGTCTGCGAGAGCTCCCCGGGGTCGCCAAGGTCGACATCGCCGGGCCGGGCTTCCTGAACATCACCTTCGACGCCGCCACCCAGGGCGAGCTGGCACGCGGCATCGTCGAGGCGGGCGAGGCCTACGGCCGCAACGAGGCGCTCAAGGGTCTGCGGATCAACCTGGAGTTCGTCTCCGCCAACCCGACCGGCCCGATCCACATCGGCGGCGTCCGCTGGGCGGCCGTCGGCGACTCGCTGGCGCGCGTGCTGCGGGCCTCCGGGGCCGACGTCACCACCGAGTACTACCTGAACGACGCCGGCGTGCAGATCTCCAAGTTCGCCGGCTCGCTGAAGGCCGCCGCGAACGGGCAGCCCGTCCCGGCCGACGGCTACGTCGGCGAGTACATCGCCGACATCGCCAAGGCGATCGTGGACGGCGTCCCGGGCGTGCTCGACCTGCCCGAGGACGAGCAGCTGGAGACCTTCCGCACCGAGGGCCTCAAGCTCATGGTGGCCGAGATCCAGCGCTCGATGGAGGAGTTCGGCACCCACTTCGACGTGTGGTTCTCGGAGAAGTCGCTGCACGACTCCGGCGCCGTCGAGAAGGCCATCGAGCGGCTGCGCGAGCAGGGTCACGTCTTCGACCAGGACGGCGCGATCTGGCTGCGCACCACCGACTTCGGTGACGACAAGGACCGCGTCCTGATCAAGGCGGACGGCGAGACCACCTACTTCGCCGCCGACGCCGCCTACTACCTCTCCAAGCGGGACCGCGGTTCCGAGGTCTCGGTCTACATGCTGGGCGCGGACCACCACGGTTACGTCAACCGCCTCAAGGCGATCGCGGCCTGCGCGGGCGACGACATGAACCGCAACATCGAGGTCAAGATCGGCCAGTTCGTGAAGATGCTTCGCGACGGCGAAGAGGTCCGCATGTCCAAGCGGGCCGGCAACATCATCACGATCGACGACGTCGTCGACTGGATCGGCGTGGACGCCGCCCGCTACACCCTGGCGCGCTCCTCCACCGACTCCACCATCACGCTCGACATCAACGTGCTGACCAGCCAGACCAACGAGAACCCGGTCTACTACGTCCAGTACGCGCACACCCGGATGTGCGGTGTCGCCCGCAAGGCCGCGGAGCTCGGCGTCGACAAGGGCACGGCTGACGGTTTCAAACCCGAGCTGCTCGCCACCCAGTGGGAGAACGACGTCCTCGGCGCCCTCGGTGAGTTCCCGCGCGTCGTGGCCACGGCCGGCGAGCTGCGCGAGCCGCACCGGATCGCGCGGTACCTGGAGGACCTCGCGGGCAAGTACCACCGCCTGTACGAGAACTGCATGTTCCTGCCCAAGGGCGACGAAGAGCTCAACGACACGCACCGGGCCCGGCTCTGGCTGGTCGAGGCCACGCGAACGGTCATGGCCAACGGCCTCACGCTCCTGGGCGTGACGGCGCCCGAGCGGATGTAGGACCACCCCCAAGCGCACAGCGGGGGCGGCGGACGGTCAACGAGGACCGTCGCCGCCCCTCGCCATAAGCCAAGGAAGTAAGCAGAGATGAGCCGCTCCGCACACCCCGCAGGCCCCCGTCACGGCGACGTGCTGCCCGAGGGCCACTACCAGGCGCCGCCGAGCGACCTGAACGCGCTCGACCCCAAGGTCTGGTCCAGGACCGTCGCCCGCGGCGCCGACGGCGTGGTCACCGTCGGTGGCCTGGACGTCAAGCGGCTCGCCGCCGAGTTCGGCACCCCGGCCTACGTCATGGACGAGGCCGACTTCCGGGCCCGGGCCCGCGCCTGGCGCGAGGCCTTCGGCGCCGACGCGGACGTCTACTACGCGGGCAAGGCCTTCCTCTCCAAGGCGGTCGTGCGCTGGCTGCACGAGGAGGGCCTCAACCTCGACGTCTGCAGCGTCGGTGAGCTGGCCGTGGCGCTGGCCGCCGGGATGCCGCCGGAGCGGATCGCGCTGCACGGCAACAACAAGACCGTGGACGAGCTCGAACACGCGGTGAAGACCGGTGTCGGGCACATCGTGCTCGACTCCTACGAGGAGATCGAGCGGCTGGCCGCGATCGCCGGCCGCCAGGGCGTGCGCCAGCCGGTGCTGATCCGGATCACGGTCGGCGTCGAGGCGCACACCCACGAGTTCATCGCGACCGCCCACGAGGACCAGAAGTTCGGCCTCTCGTTGAACGGCGGCGCGGCGGCCGAGGCGGTCCGCCGGGTGCTCGGCCACCCCGGCCTGGAGCTGCGCGGCATCCACTCGCACATCGGCTCGCAGATCTTCGACACGGCGGGCTTCGAGGTCGCCGCCCGCCGGGTGGTCGGCCTGCTCGCCGAGATCCGTGACGAGCACGGCGTCGAGCTGCCCGAGATCGACCTCGGCGGCGGCCTCGGCATCGCCTACACCAGCGAGGACGACCCGCGCGAACCGGCCGAGATCGCCGCCGCGCTGGCCGAGATCGTCCGCCGCGAGTGCGCCGCCGCGAACCTGAGCGCCCCCCGGCTCTCGGTCGAGCCCGGCCGCGCGATCGTCGGCCCGACCGCCTTCACGCTGTACGAGGTGGGCACGGTCAAGCCGCTGGAGGGTCTGCGCACCTATGTCAGCGTGGACGGCGGCATGTCCGACAACATCCGCACCGCGCTCTACGACGCGGAGTACTCGGTGGCCCTGGTGTCGCGCGACAGCGACGCCGAGCCGATGCTGGTCCGGGTGGTCGGCAAGCACTGCGAGTCCGGCGACATCGTCGTCCGGGACGCCTTCCTGCCGGCCGACCTGGTCCCGGGCGACCTGATCGCGGTGCCCGCCACCGGCGCGTACTGCCGCTCGATGGCGAGCAACTACAACCACGCCCTGAAGCCCCCCGTGCTGGCCGTCAAGGACGGCTCGGCCCGGGTGATCGTCCGGCGCGAGACGGAGGAGGATCTCCTGCGTCTCGATATCGGATGACGAAATTCTTGTCTCAGATCATGGAACGACCGTAGATCCGTACGGAAAGTCCCGGAGACTGGTACAGACCGAAGTTCCGGCGGATCCCCGAAATACCCGCCGGAAAACCGAAGCACGAAGAATGAGAGCGGAGTCGGATGATGCGTACGCGGCCGCTGAAGGTGGCGTTGCTGGGCTGTGGTGTGGTGGGCTCCGAGGTGGCGCGCATCATGACGACAGACGCCGCCGACCTCGCCGCGCGCATCGGCGCGCCGGTCGAGCTCGCCGGCATCGCGGTCCGCCGGGCCGGGCGGGTGCGCCCGGGCGTGCCCGAGCACCTGATCACCACCGATGCCGAGGCCCTGGTCACCCGGGACGACATCGACGTGGTGATCGAGGTGGTGGGCGGCATCGAGCCGTCCAAACACCTCATCCTGTCGGCGTTGCGCAACGGCGCCTCGGTGGTCAGCGCCAACAAGGCGCTGCTCGCCCAGGACGGCACGGAGCTGCACGCCGCGGCCGCCGAGGCCGGGGTGGACCTGTACTACGAGGCCGCGGTGGCCGGCGCGATCCCGCTGATCCGTCCGCTGCGCGAGTCCCTGGCCGGTGACAAGGTCAACCGGGTGCTCGGGATCGTCAACGGCACCACCAACTTCATCCTCGACAAGATGGACAGCACCGGCGCCGGCTACTCGGAGGCGCTGGAGGAGGCCACCGCGCTCGGTTACGCCGAGGCGGACCCGACGGCCGATGTGGAGGGCTTCGACGCCGCCGCCAAGGCCGCGATCCTGGCCGGCATCGCGTTCCACACCAAGGTCACCGCGGCGGACGTCTACCGCGAGGGCCTGACCGAGGTGACCGCCGCCGACATCGCCTCCGCCAAGGAGATGGGCTGTGTCGTCAAGTTGCTGGCGATCTGCGAGCGGGCGGCGGACGGCGCGTCCGTCACCGCCCGGGTGCACCCGGCGATGATTCCGCTGTCGCACCCGCTGGCCTCCGTCCGCGAGGCGTACAACGCGGTGTTCGTGGAGGCCGAGGCGGCCGGCCGGCTGATGTTCTACGGCCCGGGCGCGGGCGGCGCGCCGACCGCCTCGGCGGTCCTCGGCGACCTGGTCGCGGTCTGTCGCAACAAGCTCACCGGCGCCACCGGCCCCGGTGACTCGGTGTACACCCGGCTGCCGGCCAAGCCGATGGACGAGGTCGTCACCCGGTACCACGTCAGCCTGGACGTGGACGACCGCGCGGGCGTGCTCGCCCAGGTGGCGTCCGTCTTCGCCGAGCACGGGGTCTCCATCGACACCGTGCGCCAGCAGGGCCGCGACGGCGACGCCTCGCTCGTCGTGGTCACCCACCGTGCCACCGACGCCGCGCTGTCGGCGACGGTCGACAAGCTCCGCGCGCTGGACAGCGTGCGGGACGTGGCCAGCATCATGCGGGTCGAAGGGGAGTAGGGACAGCCATGAACGCCGTGATCGCCAGAGGCGCGCACACCCACCAGTGGCGCGGGCTGATCGAGGAGTACCGGGACCGCCTGCCGGTCAGTGACGCCACACCCGTGGTCACCCTGCTGGAGGGCGGTACGCCGCTGGTGCCCGCCCAAGTGCTCTCCGAGCGCACCGGCTGCGAGGTCTACCTCAAGGTCGAGGGTGCCAACCCCACCGGGTCCTTCAAGGACCGCGGTATGACGATGGCCATCTCCAAGGCGAAGGAGGACGGCGCCCAGGCCGTCATCTGCGCCTCCACCGGCAACACCTCGGCCTCCGCCGCCGCCTACGCGGTGCGGGCCGGGATGGTGTCGGCGGTGCTGGTGCCGCAGGGCAAGATCGCGCTCGGCAAGATGGGCCAGGCCCTGGTCCACGGCGCCAAGATCCTTCAGGTGGACGGGAACTTCGACGACTGCCTCACTCTTGCGCGTGAACTGTCCGAGAAGTACCCGGTGGCGCTGGTCAACTCGGTGAACCCGGTGCGGATCGAGGGCCAGAAGACCGCCGCCTTCGAGATCGTGGACATGCTCGGCGACGCGCCGGACATCCATGTCCTCCCGGTCGGCAACGCGGGCAACATCACCGCGTACTGGAAGGGCTACCGCGAGTACGCCACGGACGGCCTGGCCGCCCGGACGCCGCGGATGTGGGGCTTCCAGGCCGCCGGATCGGCCCCGATCGTCGACGGCGCCCCGGTGCTCAAGCCGCAGACCATCGCCACCGCGATCCGGATCGGCAACCCCGCCTCCTGGGACTTCGCGCTCGCCGCGCGGGACGAGTCGGGCGGCCTCATCGACAAGGTGACGGACCGTCAGATCCTCTCCGCCTACCGGCTGTTGGCCGCGCAGGAGGGCGTCTTCGTGGAGCCCGCCTCGGCCGCCTCGGTGGCCGGTCTGCTGGCCAAGGCGGAGGCCGGCCTGGTCGACCCGGGCCAGCGGATCGTCTGCACGGTGACCGGCAACGGCCTCAAGGACCCGGACTGGGCGGTGGCCGGCGCGCCGCAGCCGCAGGTCGTCCCGATCGACGCCGAGGCCGCGGCCCAGCGTCTCGGTCTGCTCGACTGACCGGATTCCGCCCCCCGGGCCGACCCTTTCGGGGGTCGGCCCGTGTCCGTTCTCCACTGACACTTTTGTGTCAATTCCGGCGCTCATTCCGATGCGATTCCGGCATGCATTCCGGCCAGAACCGGCAACACACCAGATCGAAGGCCCACGGGGTGTACCACTGTGGAACCTCTCTTCGATACTCTGGGTTCGGCCGTGTGGCACATGCCCCGGGTCCGACCCGTCCACGGGTCGCGCCGACGACTGTGACCGCCCACCCCCGATCGGGGCCCGCGGCCCCACTCCCACCCTCGCACCGACGCGCTTCGCGCCGCCCGATTTCCCCAGGAGAGTCCACCGCATGGCCGGTCCCGCGTTCCGTGCCGCCGCCGTCCGGGTCCGGGTTCCCGCGACCAGCGCCAACCTCGGCCCGGGCTTCGACGCCTTCGGACTCGCCCTGGGTCTGTACGACGACGTGGTCGTCAGGGTCGCCGACTCCGGGCTCTCCGTCGACATCGCCGGCGAGGGGGCCGAGACACTCGCCCGCGACGAGCGCCACCTGGTGGTCCGCGCGATGCGCGCCGCCTTCGACCGGCTCGGCGGCCAGCCGCGCGGCCTCGAAGTGGTGTGCGCCAACCGGATACCGCACGGCCGCGGCCTGGGCTCCTCGTCCGCCGCGATCTGCGCCGGCATCGTGGCCGCCCGCGCCGTCACCATCGGCGGCCCGTCCGCGTTGGACGACGAGGCGCTGCTGGCCCTCGCCTCCGAGCTGGAGGGCCACCCCGACAACGTCGCGGCCTGCCTGCGCGGCAACTTCACGGTGGCCTGGACGGACGAGGAGTCCGCCAAGGCCGTCACCCTGGAGCCGTCCGAGCGGGTCGTCCCGGTGGTCTTCGTTCCGGCCACCGAGGTGCTCACCGAGACCGCCCGCGGCCTGCTGCCCCGGACCGTGCCGCTGGCCGACGCCGCCGTCAACGCGGGCCGCGCCGCGCTGCTGGTCGAGGCGCTGACCCGTCGGCCCGAGTTGCTGCTCGCCGCCACCGAGGACCGGCTGCACCAGGACTACCGGGCCTCCGCGATGCCGGACAGCGCCGCGCTGGTGGGCGCGCTGCGCGCGGAGGGCATCCCCGCGGTGATCTCCGGGGCCGGTCCGACCGTCCTCGCGCTCACCGACGAGGCCGGTGCCGACAAGGTCCTGGCCTTCGCCGACGACGCCGGTCAGGGCGGTCCGGTCTTCGCCGCGCACCGCCTGGAGCTCGACCGGACCGGGGCGTCGGTGCTCCCGCTCGACGTCTGAGCGCCGGTCCGGTGGGCCCGGATCCGGGCCCACCGGGGCCGGGCCGTCCGGACACGATTGGCAAGCGCAAGGCTGGGGAATGTCTGAGGGGGTCGGTAGTGTTAACCTCATTGCTGCACCAGGTGCCCTCCGGGGCTCGGTGCGCCGCGTCCCGATCCCAGCACTCCGCCCAGGCGGAGTCCCGGCGATATCCGGGGCGACGATTCTCCGGGAGCCCACCGCAGCGCGTACGCAGCCTGCCTGCGCGACTTGCGGCCGCATCCCGAAGCCGTGACGGCACCTGACTCCCACCCGCGGCCTCCCACCTTGAGGTAACGACGGGCGGAGCACGGGCCACCGTCACGCGACGGGGGCCCGGGATTCGCAGGCAGCGTGGGGGTACCACCCGGCCGAGGCCGGCTGGGGGAGGGTCGGCACGCGACCGTCCCACCGCGCCAGTCAGCACCACCGTGCTTCACGCACCGCACCTCGCAGCTCTCTCCCGACTGGCTACCGCCATCCGGGGGATCACCGCCTCGGACCGACGCAGTCGAGCGTTGGTCAGGACAGCACAACCGGTCGCCGAGCCAGACAGGCCGACGTCCGCTCCAGGGAAGGACCCTTAGTGAGCGACACCACCGATCTGATGGGCGCGCGCCCGGACGCCGAGGCGTCGGACGCAGCCGCCGCCCCCGCGGCCCCGGCCCGGCGCCGTCGCACCGCCGCCGCGGGCCTGGACGGCCTCGTCCTGGCCGAGCTGCAGAAGCTCGCCTCGACGCTCGGTATCAGCGGCACGGGACGCCTGCGCAAGAGCCAGCTGATCGAGGCCATCAAGGAGAAGAGCGGCGGGGACCCGCTGCTCGCCGCCGGTGCCGCGCCCGCCGCCGCGCCGGCCGCCAAGCGCACCGCCGCCAAGGCGGACGCCACCGAGCCGGCGGAGAAGCCCGCCCGCCGGACCAAGGCCGCCCAGGCCGCGGCCCCGGCCGTCGACGAGCAGGCCCAGATCGACATCCCGGTCCAGGCCGCCGCCGAGACCGCCGCGCCGGCCCGTGCCGAGCGCACCCGTCGCCGGGCCACCTCGGCCGCCGGCGCGCCCACCGCCGACGCCGTCGCCGAGGCGCCCGCCGCGGTCGTCACCGAGGCCAAGCAGGCCGAGGCCCGCCCGGCCGAGACCCGCGGCTTCGAGGGTCGCGAGGAGGGTCGCACCGAGACCCGCCGCGACCGCCGGGACCGTCGCGACCGCCGCGAGGGCGGCGAGCGCGAGGGCCGCCAGGAGGGCGGCGACGCCCAGGCCGGTCAGGACGGCGACTCGCGCGAGTCGCGCCGTGACCGCCGCAACCGCCGGGACCGTGCCGACCGCCAGGGCGGTCAGGGCCAAGGTCAGGGTGCCCAGGGCCAGCAGCAGGGTGGCCAGGCCGAGGCCCAGCCCAGCCGCCAGAGCGGTGGCCAGCAGACCCAGCCGCAGGCGCAGCAGGGCGGCTACGACGACGACGAGTTCGGCGACGGCCGTCGTGGGCGTCGCGGTCGCTACCGTGACCGCCGGGGCCGCGGCACCCGCCGCGAGGGCTTCGAGGTCGGCCCCGCCGAGCCGCAGGTCGGCGACGACGATGTGCTGATCCCGGTCGCGGGCATCCTCGACATCCTCGACAACTACGCGTTCGTGCGGACCTCCGGCTACCTGCCGGGCCAGAACGACGTCTACGTCTCGCTCGCCCAGGTCCGCAAGAACGGCCTGCGCAAGGGTGACGCCATCACCGGCGCGGTGCGCCAGCCGCGCGACGGCGAGCGCCGCGAGAAGTTCAACGCCATGGTGCGGCTGGACTCCGTCAACGGCATGGACCCGGAGAGCGGCCGCGGCCGCCCCGAGTTCAACAAGCTGACCCCGCTCTACCCGCAGGACCGGCTGCGCCTGGAGACCGACCCGGGCGTGCTGACCACCCGGATCATCGACCTGGTGTCGCCGATCGGCAAGGGCCAGCGCGGTCTGATCGTCGCGCCGCCGAAGACCGGTAAGACGATGGTGCTGCAGGCGGTCGCCAACGCGATCACCCACAACAACCCCGAGTGCCACCTGATGGTCGTCCTGGTGGACGAGCGTCCGGAAGAGGTCACCGACATGCAGCGGTCGGTGAAGGGCGAGGTCATCTCCTCGACCTTCGACCGCCCGGCCGAGGACCACACCACCGTCGCCGAGCTCGCCATCGAGCGCGCCAAGCGTCTGGTGGAGCTGGGCCACGACGTGGTGATCCTGCTGGACTCGATCACCCGTCTCGGCCGCGCCTACAACCTGGCGGCGCCGGCCTCCGGCCGCATCCTGTCCGGTGGTGTCGACTCGACCGCGCTGTACCCGCCGAAGAAGTTCTTCGGCGCGGCGCGCAACATCGAGAACGGCGGCTCGCTGACGATCCTGGCCACCGCGCTGGTCGAGACCGGCTCGCGGATGGACGAGGTCATCTTCGAGGAGTTCAAGGGCACCGGCAACATGGAGCTGAAGCTCGACCGGAAGCTCTCGGACAAGCGCATCTTCCCGGCCGTCGACGTCGACGCCTCCAGCACCCGCAAGGAGGAGATCCTGCTGGGCAGCGAGGAGTTGGCCATCGTCTGGAAGCTCCGCCGGGTGCTGCACGCGCTCGACTCGCAGCAGGCGATCGAGCTGCTGCTGGACAAGATGAAGCAGACCAAGAGCAACGCCGAGTTCCTGATGCAGATCGCCAAGACGACCCCCGGGTCCGGCGACTGACCGCACCGGAACGGCTTGTGAGCACAGAACCCTGGTCCGCGCGAGCGGGCCAGGGTTCTGTGCTTGTTCCAGAGTTGGGACATTTGGAGCCCTTTGGATCATGTTGTCCGATTTACTCTGGATCGTATGGCCGACCACAAGAGGGTTCCGAGCCGCCGCCGCAGGATCCTGCGCGTGGCCGCGTGTGCGTTCGCCGCGCTCGTCGTCCTCGGCGCCGGTGCGGCCGGTTACGCGTACCTCAAGCTCGACGGCAACATCAAGAGCGTCGACATCGACGCCCGGCTGGGCTCGGCCCGGCCGCCGGCCGCCACCGACGGCTCCTTCAACATCCTCGTCCTGGGCTCGGATTCGCGGGCCGGCGGGAACGGCGCCCTGGCCGGTGGGGACACCGGCGACACCGCCCGCTCGGACACCGCGATGGTGGTGCACGTCGACCAGGGCCACTCACGGGCCGAGGTGGTCTCCATACCCCGGGACACCCTGGTCGCCCGCCCCGACTGCACGGACGGCGGCGGCAAGGTCGTCCCGGGGGTCAAGCGTGCGATGTTCAACAGCGCGTACGAGACCGGTGGCGCCGCGTGCGCGGTCAAGACCACCGAGCAGTTCACCGGGTTGCGGATGGACCACTACGTCGAGATCGACTTCGCCGGCTTCGCCCGGGTGGTGGACGCGCTCGGCGGGGCCACCGTGACCACCACCGTCCCCATCCACGACAAGGACAGCGGGCTGGACCTCGCGGCCGGTGAGCACCACCTCGACGGGGAGCAGGCGCTGGCCTTCGTGCGGACCCGGCACGGCGTCGGCGACGGCAGCGACCTCGGCCGGATCGAGCTGCAGAAGCAGATGGTGAAGTCGCTGCTCGGACAGGCCGGCGGGATCGGGCTGTTCGGCAACCCGGTCAAACTCTGGTCGGTCGGCGACACCCTGACCCGCAGCGTGACCACCGACTCGGCGCTGGCCTCGGTGAACTCCCTGGTGGGGCTGGCCGAGGAACTCAAGGGGATCGGCCCGGACCAGCTCACGATGGTCACCCTGCCGGTCGTGACGGCGCCCGGCGACGCCAACCGCGTGGTCGCCCAGCAGCCCCAGGCGGACCAGCTCTGGGCGGCCCTGAAGGCCGACGCGCCGCTCCCGCGGGCGGTGCTGGCGGAGCAGCCGCAGAACCCGGCCCAGACGACCCCCGCGGCCCCCACGGCGTCCCCCAGGGCCTCCGCCAAGGCCTCCGCCAAGCCGGCGGCCGGCGCGGCGGAGAGTCCCTCCCCGAGGCGCTAGCACCGGCCCCCGGCCCGGTCCGGCCGGCCCGGCGGAACGGTCCGGAATATCCCGGATCGCGACCCGGTTTGGGAAGATGCGGCCGGTCCTGGCAGACTGGTCCGTCGGTCCCGGTTCACGTGCGGCATTCAAGCCGCCGACCCGGTGCCCTCCCGAACACTAGGAGAACCCCTTGAAGCCCAACGTTCACCCCGAGTACGTGGTCACCCGTGTGACCTGCACCTGCGGCAGCGAGTTCACCACCCGCTCGACCGAGACCAGTGGCGAGATCCGCGCCGAGGTCTGCTCGCAGTGCCACCCGTTCTACACCGGCAAGCAGAAGATCCTCGACACCGGTGGCCGCGTGGCCCGTTTCGAGGCCCGCTTCGGCAAGCAGCACAGCGCGAAGGCCTAGCGCTCCCTCGGCGCCGGCCTCCGGTGCCCCCGTACTCGTTCCGGGGGCGCTGGAGACCGGCGCCGTTCGCGTCCCACGGCGCGTCCGCGTCACCTCTCCAACGGATCTCAGGGAAGAAGGCCCCTTCATGTTCGAGGCAGTCGAAGAGCTCCTCGTCGAGCACGCCGACCTCGAAACGAGGCTGGCCGACCCGACCGTCCACGCCGATCAGGCCAACGCGCGCAAGCTCGCCAAGCGGTACGCCGAGCTGACCCCGATCACCCGGGTGTACCGCGCCTGGCGCCAGGCCGGCGAGGACATCGAGGCCGCGCGTGAACTCGCCGCCGAAGAGCCGGAGTTCCTCGCCGAGGTGAAGGACTCCGAGGCCCGCCGTGAGGAGCTGACCGAGGAGCTTCGGCTGCTGCTCGTGCCGCGCGACCCCAACGACGAGAAGGACGTCATCCTGGAGATCAAGGCGGGTGAGGGCGGCGAGGAGTCGGCGCTGTTCGCCGGCGACCTGCTCCGGATGTACCTGCGCTTCGCCGAGCGGATCGGCTGGAAGACCGAGATCATCGACGCCAACGAGTCCGACCTCGGCGGCTACAAGGACGTCTCGGTGGCCGTGAAGACCAAGGGCGGCGGCGAGCCCGGCCAGGGCGTCTGGGCCAAGCTGAAGTACGAGGGCGGCGTCCACCGGGTGCAGCGCGTCCCCGCCACCGAGTCGCAGGGCCGCATCCACACCTCCGCGGCGGGCGTGCTGGTCACCCCCGAGGCGGAGGAGGTCGAGGTCGAGATCCTCGCCAACGACCTGCGGATCGACGTCTACCGCTCGTCCGGCCCCGGCGGCCAGTCGGTCAACACCACCGACTCCGCGGTCCGGATCACCCACGTCCCGACCGGTATCGTGGCCTCCTGCCAGAACGAGAAGAGCCAGCTGCAGAACAAGGAGCAGGCGATGCGCATCCTGCGTTCGCGGCTGCTGGCCGCCGCGCAGGAGGAGGCCGAGCGGGAGGCCTCGGACGCCCGGCGCAGCCAGGTCCGCACGGTGGACCGCTCCGAGCGGATCCGCACCTACAACTACCCCGAGAACCGCATCTCGGACCACCGCACGGGCTTCAAGTCCTACAACCTGGACCAGGTCCTGGACGGCGAGCTGAACGCGGTGATCCAGTCCTGCGTGGACACGGACGCCGCGGCCAAGCTCGCCGCGGCCCAGCAGAACTGACACCGGCGTCCGGGCCGGAACGCACCAGAGAAGCCGCAGCGCAGAAACAAGAGGTCGTTCGTGAACCTGCTGCTTGCCGAGGTGGCCCAGGCCACCCAGCGGTTGGCCGCGGCCGGCGTGCCGTCGCCGCGCTTCGACGCGGAGGAACTCGCCGCGCACGTCCACAACGTGAAGCGCAGCCAACTGCACACAGTCAAGGACGCCGACTTCGACGCCCGGTACTGGGAGGCGGTCTCGCGCCGGGAGGCGCGGGAACCGCTGCAGCACATCACCGGCCGGGCGTTCTTCCGCTACCTGGAGCTGGAGGTCGGCCCGGGGGTCTTCGTGCCCCGCCCGGAGACCGAGTCGGTCGTGGAGTGGGCCATAGACGCCGTCCGCGACATGGACGTCGCCGAACCGCTGGTGGTCGACCTCTGCTCCGGCTCGGGCGCCATCGCGCTCGCCCTCGCCCAGGAGCTGCCGCGCTCCACCGTGCACGCCTTCGAGCTGGACGAGGGCGCGCTGCACTACACCCGGCGCAACATCGAGGCCAGCTCCGACCGGGCCCGGGTCACCCTGCACGCGGGGGACGCCACCAGGGCCTTCGAGGACGACCGCTCCTGGGACGGCCGCTTCGACCTGGTGATCTCCAACCCGCCGTACATCCCGCTCACCGAGTGGGAGTACGTCGCCCCCGAGGCCCGTGACCACGACCCGCAGATGTCGCTGTTCTCCGGCGAGGACGGGCTGGACACCATCCGCGGCATCGAGCGGGTGGCCGCGCGGCTGCTCCGTCCGGGCGGCGCGGTGGTCATCGAGCACGCCGACCAGCAGGGCGGCCAGGTGCCGTGGATCTTCAACGAGGAACGCGGCTGGACGGACACCGCCGACCACCGCGACCTCAACAACCGGCCTCGCTTCACGACGGCCCGCAGGGCGTCGTTGTGAACGACAGGCACGGCACGACGGCCCGCGGGGCGTCGTGGTGAACGACAAGCGCGGCACGACGACCCGAAGGGTCCCGTCGTGAGCACCCGGTGCAGTACCACCGGGCGCGGGGCCGTGCTGTGAACGCCGTCATGAGTCATCTCGGAAGGGGACCGCACCGATGAGCCGCCGCTACGACTGTGCCGATGCCGGGGACCGCGCCACCGGTCTGCGCGAGGCCGCTTCGGCCATCCGCCGCGGCGAGATCGTCGTGTTGCCGACCGACACCCTGTACGGGGTCGGTGCCGACGCCTTCTCCCCGGAGGCCGTCGCCGCGCTGCTGGCCGCCAAGGGCCGGGGCCGCAACATGCCCTCGCCCGTCCTGGTGGGTTCGCCGACCACCCTGCACGGCCTCGTCACGGACTTCTCCGAGCAGGCCTGGGAGCTCGTGGACGCCTTCTGGCCGGGCGGGCTCACCCTGGTCGCCCGGCACCAGCCGTCGCTGCGCTGGGACCTCGGCGAGACCCGCGGCACGGTCGCCGTCCGGATGCCGCTGCACCCGGTCGCCATCGAGCTGCTGAACACCACCGGCCCGCTCGCCGTCTCCAGCGCCAACCTGACCGGCGGCCCGTCCCCGGCCACCTGTGACGAGGCCCAGCAGCAGCTCGGTGACGCCATCTCCGTCTACCTGGACGGCGGCCGGGCCGATCACGCCACCGCCTCCTCCATCGTCGACGTCACGGGCAAGGTCCCGGTCCTGCTGCGGGCCGGCGCGATCAGCGCCGAGCAGCTGAGGGAGGTCGTCCCCGACCTGGAGGCCGGCAGTTGACGACCGCCTCCCTCCATGCCGGGCCCGGCATATCGCCGTACCTGAGCGTGGGCCCCAGGCCGCTGGACCACTTCCGGATCCTGTTCGTCTGCACCGGGAACATCTGCCGCTCGCCGATCGCCGAGCGGCTCACCCGGCGTGAGCTGGACACCCGGCTCAGCCCCCGGGTGGCCGGGCGGATCCTGGTGGAGAGCGCCGGCACCTGGGGCCACGAGGGCGCGCCGATGGAGGACCACGCCGCCACGGTGCTGGACGAGTACGGCGCCGACAGCGGCGGCTTCGCCGGCCGCGAGCTGCTCGACGAGCACGTGGTCGAGGCGGACCTGGTGCTCACCGCGACCCTGGACCACCGCGCCCAGGTGATCTCGATGGGCCACGAGGCCGGGCTGCGCACCTTCACCCTGAAGGAGTTCACCCGCCTGGTCCGGACGATAGACCCGGGCACCCTGCCCGACCCGCGCCGCGGCGCCGACGTCACCGAGCGGGCCCGGGCCCTGGTCCGGTCCGCGGCCGCGTTGCGGGGCTGGCTGCTCGCCGCCAGCCCGGAGTCGGACGAGGTCCACGACCCGTACGGTGCGCCGATCGGCATGTTCCGCAACTGCGGCGAGGAGATATTCCACGCGGTCGACCCGGTGGTCACCGCGCTCACCGGGGTGCCCGCGCCGCGCGTCTGACCGCGGCGCCGGTGCCCGCGGTCGGCGTCGCGGCGCCCCTCCCGCCACCGCGGCGGAGCGGGCGCGCGCCCGGCCGGGTGCATCGTTCCCGCGTCGGCAGGCCGGTCGCGGGACCCGGTCCTACGCTGGAGACACCTGCCCGACGCTGCCCGGGAGCTCCGCCATGACCGTCACCGATGCCGCGACCGGCTCCTCCCGGACGACCGGGCGGTGGGCGTCCGAAGCACTGCGCCGGGCCGACCCGCAGCTGGCCGACCTGCTCGCCGCCGAGGCCGAGCGGCGCGCCGAGACGATCCAGCTGCTGGCGGGGGAGAACCTCACCGGCCCGGCCGTGCTGGCCGCCCTGGGCGGCCCGCTGATCGACAAGTACGCCGAGGGCTACCCCGGCCGGCGCCACCACACCGGCTGCGCCCTGGCGGACGCCGCCGAGCTGCTGGCGATCGACCGGGCCCGCGAGCTGTTCGCCGCCCCGCACGCCAACGTCCAGCCGCGCTCGGCCACGTCGGCCATGCTGGCGACGTACGCCGCGCTGCTGCGCCCGGGTGACGTGGTGCTGGCGATGTCGCTGGAGCACGGCGGCCACCTCAGCTGCGGCTCGCGCGCCAACTTCTCGGGCCGCTGGTTCGAGTTCATCGGCTACGGGGTGCGTCAGCAGGACGGCCTGCTCGACCTCGACCAGGTCCGCGAACTCGCCCGCCGACACCGGCCGAAGGCCATCGTGGCCGGCTCGATCTCCCACCCCCGGCACCCGGACTGGGCGGCCTTCCGAGAGATCGCCGAGGAGGTGGACGCGTATCTGATCGCCTCCGTCTCCCAGACCACCGGTCTGATCGCGGCGGGTGTGGCACCCTCCCCGGTGCCCTACGCGGACGTCACCGTGGCCGCCACCCACAAGCTGCTCCGCGGCCCGCGCGGCGGCCTGCTGCTCTCCACCGCCGAGCTGGCCGAGCGGATCGACCGGGCGGTCTTCCCGTTCACGCAGGGCGGTGCCGCGATGAACGAGGTGGCCGGCAAGGCGGTCGCCCTCGCCGAGGCGGCCACCCCCGAGTACCGGGCCTACGCGCACCGCACGGTGGCGGGGGCGCGGGTACTGGCGGCAGGGCTCGCGGAGGCGGGGGCGCGCCCGCCGACCGGCGGGACCGACACCCATCTGGTGACGGCCGACGTCCGGCCGCTCGGGGTCAGCGGAGCCGAGGCCGAGCGGCGCTGCGCCGCCGCCGGGCTGCTGCTCGGCAAGTGCGCGCTGCCGTACGACTCCGCGCCCCCGTCGGAGGCCTCCGGCATCCGGCTCGGCACCGGCGCCGTCACCACGCAGGGCATGGGGGAGGCCGAGCTGGCCGAGATCGCCGCGCTGATCGGACGGCTGCTCGCCGGGGGCACGGACGTCCGGATCGGCGCACGGGTCCGTGAGATCGCGCGGGCCTTCGCCGCATCCGGCACGGGGGTGTCGCACGCTCCTACCCGGTAGGGCGAACCGCGATGCACGCGCCGGGCGTCCGACTCAATAAGGTGTGTGCCGTGGCGACGCACCTCGAACCCCGGACAGGCACGGGAGTACCTTCGGTACCGACCCGTCGGACAGTGACGCAGGAGGCCAGTGGTGCGTGAGTATCTGCTGGTGCTGTTCTGCACGGCGGCCGTCACCTACCTGCTGACCGGCCCGGTCCGGAAGTTCGCGATCGCGGCCGGCGCGATGCCGCCGGTCCGCGCCCGTGACGTGCACCGCGAGCCCACACCGCGACTGGGCGGCATCGCCATGTTCGGCGGCCTCTGCGCGGGCATCCTGGTCGCCTCCCAGCTGGACAACCTCAGCAAGGTGTTCTCGCAGGGGACCGACATCCGCGCGCTGCTCTCCGGTGCCGGGATCATGTGGCTGCTCGGCGTGCTCGACGACAAGTGGGGCGTGGACGCCCTGGTCAAGCTCGGCGGTCAGATGATCGCCGCCGGTGTGATGGTCTGGCAGGGGGTCACCGTGATCACCCTGCCGGTGCCCGGTGTCGGCGCGGTGGCGGTGAGCCCCACCCAGGGCATGGTCATCTCGGTGACCATGGTCGTCGTCATGGTCAACGCGGTGAACTTCATCGACGGCCTGGACGGCCTGGCCGGCGGCATGGTCTGCATCGCCGCGATGGCCTTCTTCCTGTACTCCTACCGCCTCTGGTACGGCTACACGATCACCGACGCCGCCCCCGCCGTGCTCTTCAGCGTGCTGCTGATCGGCATGTGCCTGGGCTTCCTTGCGCACAACCTGCACCCGGCCCGGATCTTCATGGGCGACTCCGGCTCGATGATGCTCGGCCTGATGCTGGCCGTCGCCGCGATCTCCATCACCGGCCGCGTCGACCCGGACCTCATCACCAGCGAGACCGGCTCGCAGACCGCCACCGTGCACGCCCTGGTCCCGATCTACATCCCGCTGCTGCTGCCGCTGACCGTCATCGCGCTGCCGCTGGCCGACCTGCTGCTCGCGGTGGTCCGCCGCACCTGGGCCGGCCAGTCGCCGTTCGCCGCCGACAAGCGGCACCTGCACCACCGGCTCCTCCAGGTCGGCCACTCGCACAGCCGGGCCGTCCTGATCATGTACTTCTGGGCCGCGCTGATCGCCTTCGGCACCGTCGCGTTCTCGGTCACCAACACCGGCCGCACGGTCGTGCTCACGCTGGCCGGGCTCTGCCTGGTCGGCCTGGTGGTGCTGCTCACCCCGCGCTTCCGCCCGCGGGCGCCGCGGGCCGTGCAGGCCTTCGTGCCGCCGCGCTACCGGCGCCGCGGCCCCGGCCGGGCCGTCGCGCAGGCCGTCGAGGGCGGTGCCCCGGCCGCCGCCGCTGCCGCGGCCCCCGCGCCGATGGCCGAGCTGTCCGCCAAGGACAAGGAGCTGCTCGGCGGCGTGGACAAGGGGGGATCCTCGGCGGTCGGCGGCCGGGGGCACCGCAGCGGTCACGGCAGCGGCCGAGCCCGGTAATACCGGGAGGAAAGCCGTAACTGACACGCCGTCAAGGCCGTTCACCCATACGGCTGCACGGTTGGGCCGTCAGTGTGACAGGTGCCACACAATCATGGTAAAGCTCTCATCAAATAGTTTGTGATACCGTTCACGAGTACCGAGAACACGCCGAAAGACCTGACAGGTGGAGGACTTCCGTCCCCGGTCGGTCTCCCTCGACGGGCTCGCCGCAGAGCGGCCGGCCCGCGGCGGTCCCTCGGTCCGGTGTCACCCACCACGTTCTGTGCCCGTCCCCCCGCCACATCGACATGCCGCCGGAGCTGCCGACATGCCGTCCAACGACGCGCGGATCCTCCGCGGCGCCGCGATCCCCACTGCGGCCGCCGGGATCATCGCCATGGCGATCTCCTTTGCCGTCGCGGGTGGCAAGGGTGCGCTCGGCGCCCTCTTCGGAGCGCTGTTGGTGATGGCCTTCTTCAGCTTCGGCCAGGTCGCGCTCGACCGGCTGACCAGGTCGAACCCGCAGATCATGATGGCTGCCGGGCTCCTGGTCTACACCACCCAGATCCTGCTGGTCGGCATCGTGCTCGCGGTCTTCAAGAACACCGAGCTCTTCAACCGGCAGGCCTTCGCCTTCACGCTGCTGGGCTGCGCCCTGATCTGGACGGGCTTCCAGGTGCGCGGTGCGCTCAAGGCCAAGACCTTCTACGTCGACACCGACGCCTCCGAAAACAAGGGCGACAAGCCTTCCGACTCGGGGCGTCAACAGTGACGAGGCCCAACTGTCCCCCCAACGAGGGGGGCGGTGTTTATGCCGTCCTGACGGGCTGCTATCGTCCGTCGCAACAACGGAGTACGGGAAGAGGCCAGGTCTGTCCGCACGATGGACGGATCGCCCCCCGGATCCTTGCAGTCTTCGATGATCCCGCTGCGGTGCAGAACACTTCCGCGCGGGGTCGGCGAGAAACCCATCAAGTTCCAGTGCCGCACCGTGGCCGCAGGCCACGCCGACACACCGAGGTTGCCGTAACCATGCGTCACGACGAAGGAGTCCGTGGTGAGTGCTGAACTCACGTCCCTCGCCTCAGGCAGTTGCCACTTCGGGGACGCTGGCTGCGGCTTCCCGGCCCCGGGTCTGAACGAGTTCCAGTTCGAGCCGATCTTCTCGATCGGCAGCGTCGAGTTCAACAAGCCGATGCTGCTGTCGATCATCGTCTCGCTGCTGGTCGTCGTCTTCTTCTGGGCCGCCTTCGCGAAGCCGCGCCTCGTGCCCGGCAAGCTGCAGCTGGTCGGTGAGATCGGCTACGACTTCGTCAAGCGGTCCATCGTGCTGGAGACGATCGGCAAGAAGGGCGAGAAGTACGTCCCGATGCTCGTCTCGATGTTCTTCTTCGTCTGGTTGATGAACATCATGTCGGTCATCCCGTTCGCCCAGTTCCCGGTGACGGCGGCGATCGCGTTCCCGGCCGGCCTCGCGGCCGTCGTCTGGGTCACCTACATGACGCTGACTTTCAAGAAGCACGGCTTCGTCGGCGGTCTGAAGAACCTCTGCTGGCCCTCGGGCATTCCCGGCTGGGTCATGTTCATCCTGGTGCCGATCGAGTTCTTCTCGAACATCTTCGTGCGTCCGTTCACGCTCGCGGTCCGAGCCTTCGCGAACATGTTCGCCGGCCACCTGCTGATCGTGATGTTCTCCATCGCCTCCTGGTACCTGCTCAGCCCGACCCTGGGCGCGCTCTACGGCTCGGCGTCGTTCATCGTCGCCATCGGCCTGACCGCCTTCGAGCTGCTGGTCCAGTTCCTGCAGGCCTACATCTTCGTGATGCTGGCCAGCAGCTACATCGCCGGTGCCCTCGAAGAGGCGCACTGAGCCAGGGGCCTCGGCCCTCCTGAACCACTCCCGGAACGCCCGGTGGCCAATCACCACCGGTACACCATCCCCGCAAAGGACACACTGCAATGAGCATGCTCGCTGAGGTCGGCGTCTACGGTTCCGTCGCTTCGATCGGTTACGGCCTCGCCGCGATCGGCCCCGGCATCGGCGTCGGTCTGATCTTCGGTAACGGCGTGCAGGCCATGGCCCGCCAGCCCGAGGCCGCCGGCCTGATCCGTTCCAACATGTTCATCGGCTTCGCGCTGACCGAGGCGCTCGCCCTCATCGGCATCGTCATGCCGTTCGTCTTCGGCCAGGGCCCCAAGTAACCCCCGCCGTAGACCCTTCGAGGAAGGTCCAGATATGAGCATCGTGGCTCACCTCGCGGAAGAGGGGGAGATCATGAATCCCCTCCTCCCCGCATGGCCCGAGATCATCATCGGCCTGCTCTGCTTCTTCATCGTCTTCGGGATCCTCGGCAAGAAGCTCCTCCCCAGCATCGAGAAGGTGCTGTCGGAGCGCCGGGATGCGATCGAGGGCGGTATGGAGCGCGCCGAGGCCGCTCAGGCTGAGGCTCAGGCCCTGCTTGAGCAGTACCGCGCCGAGCTCGCCGAGGCGCGTCACGAGGCTGCCCGCATCGTCGAGCAGTCCCGTGAGCAGGGCGCTGCCCAGCTCACCGAGATGCGCGAGGAGGGCCAGCGTCAGCGCGAGGCCATCGTCGCCGCCGGTCACGCCCAGATCGAGGCCGACAAGAAGCAGGCGACTGCCGCCCTGCGCCAGGACGTGGGTTCGCTCGCTTCGCAGCTGGCCTCCCGCATCGTGGGTGAGTCCCTGGAGGACCACGCCCGGCAGAGCGGCGTGATTGACCGCTTCCTGGACGAGCTGGAGGCCAAGGCCGCCGTTGCTCAGGGTGCGGCCAAGTGATCGGCGCTAGCCGCGAGGCGCTCGCCGCCGGGCGGCAGAACCTCGAAGCCCTGACCGACTCCACCTCGGTGGACGCGGTCAAGGTGGCCGAGGAGCTCACCGCCGTCACGGTCCTCCTGGACCGTGAGGTGTCGCTGCGCCGCGTCCTGACCGACCCGTCCCGGTCCGGTCAGGACAAGGCTCAGCTGGTCTCCTCGCTGCTGACCGGTCAGGTCTCCGGCGAGACCCTCGACCTGGTCTCCGGCCTGGTCCGCTCCCGCTGGTCGGGCTCGCGCGACCTGGTCGACGGTGTCGAGGAGCTGGCCGCGTACGCCGAGGTCATCGCCGCCGACAAGGCCGGTGCCCTGGACGACGTCGAGGACGAGCTGTTCCGGTTCGGACGGGTGGTGAGCGGCTCGCAGGAGCTGCGCGCCGGCCTGACCGAGCCCAAGGCCGGTGCCGTCGCCAAGGCCGAGCTGATCAAGAAGCTGCTCGGCGGTCGCACCAACCCGGGCAGCGTCCGGCTGGTCACCGCCCTGGTGAACAACCCGCGTGGCCGTAGCCTTGAGCAGGGCCTGGAGTCCTACTCGAAGCTCGCCGCCGCACGCCGCGGGCGTGTGGTGGCCCTGGTCACCACCGCGGTGCCGCTGTCGGACGGCCAGAAGGAGCGCCTGGAGGGTGCTCTCGGCCGGCTGTACAGCCGCCGTGTGCACCTGAACATCGATGTCGACCCCGCGGTCGTCGGCGGTGTCCGGGTCCAGATCGGTGACGAGATCATCGACGGCACCGTGTCGAGCCGCCTCGAAGGCGCTCGCCAGTCGCTCGAAGGCTGAGCACCGAAGCACATCCGACCCTCGGTCGGGAACCGGCTCCACCGGAGCCGGCAAATCGTACGGCCGGTTCGAGAGACCCGGCCGAGAGTCGAATACTTGCGGCCCTCAATGGCGGGCCGAGGATCGCAAACTAGGAGAGCAGGGAAGCCTGATGGCGGAGCTTACGATCCGTCCGGAGGAAATCCGGGACGCGCTGGCCGACTTTGTCCAGTCGTACCAGCCGGACGCCGCCTCGCGTGAAGAGGTCGGCACGGTCACTGACGCGGCGGACGGTATCGCGCATGTCGAGGGTCTGCCCTCGGTCATGGCGAACGAGCTGCTGAAGTTCGAGGACGGCACGCTCGGCCTCGCGCTGAACCTCGACACCCGTGAGATCGGTGTCGTCATCCTCGGTGAGTTCGGCGGCATCGAGGAGGGTCAGACGGTGCGGCGCACCGGCGAGGTCCTCTCCGTGCCGGTCGGCGACGGCTACCTCGGCCGCGTCGTGGACCCGCTGGGCAACGCGATCGACGGTCTGGGCGACATCGCCTCCACCGGCCGTCGCGCCCTGGAGCTGCAGGCCCCCGGCGTCATGGTCCGCAAGTCGGTCCACGAGCCGATGCAGACCGGTATCAAGGCCATCGACGCGATGACCCCGATCGGCCGCGGCCAGCGTCAGCTGATCATCGGCGACCGCCAGACCGGCAAGACCGCGGTGGCGATCGACACGATCATCAACCAGCGCGACAACTGGCGCTCGGGCGACCCGAAGAAGCAGGTCCGCTGCATCTACGTCGCCGTGGGCCAGAAGGGCTCCACCATCGCGTCCGTCCGTGGCGCCCTGGAGGAGGCCGGCGCGCTGGAGTACACCACCATCGTGGCTGCTCCCGCCTCCGACCCGGCCGGCTTCAAGTACCTCGCCCCGTACACCGGTTCGGCCATCGGCCAGGAGTGGATGTACGACGGCAAGCACGTCCTCATCATCTTCGACGACCTGTCGAAGCAGGCCGAGGCGTACCGCTCCGTGTCGCTGCTGCTCCGTCGTCCGCCGGGCCGCGAGGCCTACCCGGGTGACGTCTTCTACCTGCACTCCCGCCTGCTGGAGCGCTGCGCGAAGCTCTCCGACGAGCTGGGCGCCGGCTCGATGACCGGTCTGCCGATCATCGAGACCAAGGCCAACGACGTCTCGGCGTACATCCCGACCAACGTCATCTCGATCACCGACGGCCAGTGCTTCCTGGAGTCCGACCTGTTCAACGCCGGCATCCGCCCGGCCGTGAACGTCGGTATCTCGGTCTCCCGCGTCGGTGGTTCGGCCCAGATCAAGGCCATGAAGTCGGTCGCCGGCCGTCTGCGCCTGGACCTCGCCCAGTACCGTGAGCTGGAGGCGTTCGCCGCCTTCGGTTCCGACCTGGACGCGGCCTCCAAGGCCCAGCTGGAGCGCGGTGCGCGCATGGTCGAGCTGCTCAAGCAGGGCCAGTACCAGCCGTTCCCGGTCGAGGAGCAGGTCGTCTCCATCTGGGCCGGTACCACCGGCAAGCTGGACGACGTCCCGGTCGCGGAGATCCGCCGCTTCGAGCGCGAGTTCCTGGACCACCTGCGCCTGCAGCACAAGAACCTGCTGGCCGGCATCGTCGAGACCTCCAAGCTGGAGGACGGCACCATCGACGCGCTGACCACCGCGATCGACGCCTTCAAGCAGGGCTTCACCACGGCTGACGGCAAGCTGCTCTCCGAGCAGGCCTGAGTCCGGTAACGAGGGAAAGGACGTAACGACCCATGGGAGCACAGCTTCGGGTCTACAAGCGCCGGATCCGCTCTGTCACCGCGACGAAGAAGATCACCAAGGCGATGGAGATGATCTCCGCGTCGCGCATCGTCAAGGCGCAGCGCGCGGTGGCCGCCTCCACTCCGTACGCCGACGAGCTCACCCGGGCGGTGACGGCGGTGGCCACCCGGTCCAACGCCAAGCACCCGCTCACCACCGAGAACCCGAGCGCCTCGCGTGCCGCCGTCCTGCTGATCACGGCGGACCGCGGCCTGGCGGGCGGCTACTCGACCAACGCCATCAAGCAGGCGGTCGCGCTCAGCGCGAAGCTTCGCGCCGAGGGCAAGGACGTGGTGACGTACATCGTCGGTCGTAAGGGCGTCTCGTACTACAACTTCCGTGACCTCACGGTCGCGGAGTCGTGGACGGGCTTCTCCGACAAGCCGACCTACGGTGACGCGAAGGCCGTCGCGGCCGATCTGATCGAGGCCTTCACGGCCGAGACCGGTGGCGTGGACGAGCTGCACCTGGTGTCGACCAAGTTCGAGTCCATGCTGACTCAGACCGCGGTGGACGCCCGGCTGCTGCCGCTGAAGCTCGACGAGGTCGAGCTCAGCGACGAGTCGAAGGCCACGAACCAGATCTTCCCGCTGTACGACTTCGAGCCGTCGGCCGAGGGCGTCCTCGACGCGCTGCTGCCGCGGTACGTCGAGAGCCGGATCTACAACGCGTTGCTGCAGTCCGCGGCTTCGGAGCACGCCGCTCGCCGGCGCGCGATGAAGAGCGCGACGGACAACGCCGGAGAGCTCATCAAGTCGCTCACGCGGCTTGCCAACTCGGCCCGTCAGGCCGAGATCACCCAGGAAATCAGCGAGATCGTCGGCGGTGCCAACGCCCTCGCCGACGCGAGCCGCGGGAGCGAATGAGAATGACCACCACTGTTGAGCCGACCACGGCGACGGGCCGCGTCGCGCGGGTCATCGGCCCGGTCGTCGACGTGGAGTTCCCCGTCGACGCGATTCCCAACATGTTCAACGCCCTGCAGGTCGAGGTCGAGAACCCCGACGGCTCGGGCAAGAAGATCCTGACCCTTGAGGTCGCGCAGCACCTCGGCGACGGCATGGTCCGCGGCATCTCGATGCAGCCGACCGACGGCCTGGTCCGTGGCGCGCAGGTCTCCGACACCGGCAGCGCCATCTCGGTGCCGGTCGGCCAGATCACCAAGGGCAAGGTGTTCAACGCCCTCGGTGAGGTGCTGAACGTCGACAAGGCCGAGTTCGAGGCCGAGGTCAAGGTCCGCTGGCCGATCCACCGCAAGGCCCCGGAGTTCAAGGACCTTGAGTCCAAGACCGAGATGTTCGAGACCGGCATCAAGGTCATCGACCTCCTCACCCCGTACGTCACCGGTGGCAAGATCGGTCTGTTCGGTGGTGCCGGTGTCGGCAAGACCGTTCTGATCCAGGAGATGATCTACCGCGTCGCCGAGAACTTCGGTGGTGTGTCGGTCTTCGCCGGCGTCGGTGAGCGTACCCGTGAGGGCAACGACCTCATCCACGAGATGGTCGACTCGGGCGTTCTGGACAAGACCGCGCTGGTCTTCGGCCAGATGGACGAGCCGCCGGGCACCCGTCTGCGCGTCGCGCTCTCCGCGCTGACCATGGCGGAGTACTTCCGTGACGTCGAGAAGCAGGACGTGCTCCTCTTCATCGACAACATCTTCCGGTTCACCCAGGCCGGTTCCGAGGTGTCGACCCTGCTCGGCCGGATGCCCTCCGCGGTGGGTTACCAGCCGAACCTGGCCGACGAGATGGGCCTCCTGCAGGAGCGCATCACCTCGACCCGCGGTCACTCGATCACCTCGATGCAGGCGATCTACGTCCCCGCGGACGACCTGACCGACCCGGCCCCGGCCACCACCTTCGCCCACCTGGACGCGACGACCGTTCTGTCGCGCCCGATCTCGGAGAAGGGCATCTACCCGGCCGTCGACCCGCTGGACTCCACGTCCCGCATCCTCGACCCGCGGTACATCGCGCAGACCCACTACGAGACGGCCATCCGTATCAAGGGGATCCTGCAGAAGTACAAGGACCTGCAGGACATCATCGCGATCCTCGGTATCGACGAGCTGTCCGAGGACGACAAGGTCACGGTCCACCGTGCCCGTCGGATCGAGCGCTTCCTCTCGCAGAACACCTACGTGGCGAAGCAGTTCACCGGTGTCGAGGGTTCGACCGTGCCGCTGTCGGAGACCATCGAGGCCTTCAACTCGATCGCGGACGGCAAGTACGACGCCGTTCCGGAGCAGGCCTTCTTCATGTGCGGTGGCATCGAGGACCTTGAGAAGAACGCCGCCGAGCTCGCGAAGAAGTAGTCGCGTCCGGTAGCAGCAGCGTGACCGTGAGGGGTGGGCCCCAGCCCTGGGACCCACCCCTCACGTCGCATCGGCTGTGATTCCGGTCAAATCCGTGCCGCCGGTTTCATGCCGGGGGCGCGGGCCCGTTATTCTTACCGAAACTCCCGAGTAATCGGGCGTTGCATGAGCCTAGGAGCCCACGTTGGCTGAGCTGCACGTCGAGCTGGTCGCAGCCGACCGCAAGGTGTGGTCCGGTGCGGCCACCATCGTCGTCGCCCGTACGGCCTCCGGTGACACCGGCATCATGCCGGGTCACACCCCGGTGCTGAGCGTGCTGGAGACCGGTCCGGTCACCATCCGCACCGTGGACGGCGGCACCGTGATCGCCGCTGTGCACGGCGGCTTCATCTCCTTCGCCGACAACAAGCTGTCTCTGCTCGCGGAGATCGCCGAGCTGGCGGACGAGATCGATGTCGCGCGCGCCGAGCGTGCGCTGTCGCAGGCGCAGTCGGACCTGGACGAGCACGCCGAGCGACGCGCCGAGGTGCGTCTGTTCGCGGCGCGCGGTCTCAAGGCCCACGCCTGAGTGCGCCGGACCCTGGCTTAGCGGGGTCGACCGACGGTCCCGGGGACGCGTGAGCGTGACCCCGGGACTGTCGTCTCAGTTGGTAGGTCAACGCGGTCGCCTCATACGACCGATACGGGGAACGCGGGTAGCGAGGAGGTAGGTGAGCATGGTCCTCGCCCTTGTGGTGTGCGCGGCGGTCGTTGCGCTGGGTGTGATCGGCCTGGTGGTGTTCGCGGTACGACGCCGTGTGATCCAGCGGGTCGGCGGAACGTTCGACTGCAGTTACCGGCTCAAAATGCCCGCCGACGCCTCGACGCAGCCCGACCTCGACGAGAACGGCAAACCCACCTCAGCCCCGGTCCCGCAGACCGACGGCAAGGGGTGGGTTTTTGGTATCGGCCGCTACAGCGGTGACTCGATCGAGTGGTTCCGGGTCTTCTCCTACGCCCCGCGCCCGCGCAAGGTCCTGCCGCGCCGGGAGATCGAGGTGCTCGGCCGGCGCTATCCCGAGGGACAGGAGGAGCTCGCGCTGCTCTCCGGCTCGGTCGTACTCCGCTGCCTGCACAACGGCGCCCCGCTGGAGCTGGCGATGAGCGACGACGCCCTGACCGGCTTCCTCGCCTGGCTCGAAGCGGCCCCGCCCGGGCAGAGGGTGAACGTCGCGTAGCGGCGACACCCTCGGGGTGGGGGTCCCCCCGGCCGGAGGCTGGGGGAGGGTGAACGTCGCGTAGCGGCGACACCCTCGGGGTGGGGGTCCCCCCGGCCGGAGGCTGGGGGAGGGTGAACGTCGTAGCGACGACACCCTCGGGACGGGCAGGATGTGTCGCCGGTCGGCGTGACCCCGGCCCTTGGGGGGTTAACGCCGCCTAACCCGGCTCGCTAGGCTGGGCGGCATGGTCAATCTGACGCGCATCTACACCCGTACCGGCGACGACGGCACCACCGCGCTCGGTGACATGAGCCGCACGACCAAGACCGACCCGCGCCTGGTCGCGTACGCCGACACCAACGAGGCCAACGCCGCGATCGGGGTGGCGATCGCCGCCGGGGGCCTCGCCGAGGACATCGCCGCCGTGCTCGTCCGGGTGCAGAACGACCTCTTCGACGTCGGCGCCGATCTGGCGACCCCGGTGGTGGAGGACCCGAAGTACCCGCCGCTGCGGGTGCTGCAGTCCTACATCGACAAGCTGGAGTCGGACTGCGACCACTACCTGGAGTCGCTGGAGAAGCTGCGCAGCTTCATCCTCCCCGGCGGCACGGTCGGGGCGGCCCACCTGCATCTGGCCTGCACGGTGGTGCGACGGGCCGAGCGGGCCACCTGGGCGGCGATCGAGGAGCACGGGGACACCGTGAACCCGCTGACCGCCAAGTACCTCAACCGGCTCTCCGACCTGCTGTTCATCCTGGCCCGGTCGGCCAACAAGGAGCGGGGCGACGTGCTCTGGGTGCCGGGCGAGAACCGCTGAGCCGTCCCCGCCCGACCGCGGTGGCCGCCGGGGCCGGCCGCTACCGCGGTCGGGGGGTCGTCCAGCCGACCACCCGGCCCTCCTCGACGATCGCCCCGGCCGGGGCCTCCTTGGGCCAGAGCGAGTAGCAGCCGGCCACGATCACGTTGATCCCGGCCGCCATGCCCAGCCGCAGGTACCAGCCGGTGAAGGTGTCGAAGTGCGCGGCGCCGTCCGAGAGCGGGACGAGGGCGGTGATCAACCCCAGGGTGACGGCGGCCGAGACCACGGTGCGGCGGCAGATCAGCCACTCGTGGCGGGTCCGCTCGGGCCCGTACTTCGGCGGGCCCTCGGGCTTGGGACCGCCGGCGAAGCGGTACTGGAAGTGCCGGTCGGCCCAGCGGACCAGGGACGGCCCGTAGCCGATCGAGAAGCCCGCGTAGCCGGCGGCCAGCGCGTGGGTCCAGCCGGCCGTGGCGCCGCCGCGCAGGTCGAACACGGTCAGGGCGAACAGGGTGAGGTCCACCACCGGCAGGCCGGCCAGCAGGACGGTGCTCAGGGTGCGCAGGCGCAGCAGGTAGCGGGTGGCGAGGCCGAGGCCGAGGAGGATCCAGAACGCGACCTCGGCCGCGAGGATCAGGGTGACGATCATGGAGTGCTCCCGGGTCGGTCGGCGGTGCCTCCAGCCTGGTCGCCGGTGGCGCGCCGGTCGTCGTCACCGCAGCCGAACCGGGCCTGCACCTTTCGATGTACGCGGGCTCCTCCCCGGACCGGAGCCGGGGCCCGGCCGGAGATGATCTGATGGGGGAGTGCGCCGACCCATCCTCACCCCACGCCAGGAGGACCGGGCGATCGCGCTGGCCGGGTTGGCCGGCGGGCTGGTCCTGATCGCGTCCAAGGTCTACGACCACTCCGAGGGCGTGCCGCGCTGGATGGTGCTGCCGCCGCTGCTGGTCACCGCCGCGCTGGAGCTGTTCCGGCGCAGCCGGACGATCCTGACGGTGTCGCTCGGCGGCGTGGCCTTCGCGGCGAGCGTCTTCACCGGCGCGCTGATCGCGACCACCATCATGTACACCGATCTGCTGTACGCCGCGGTGCTCTACGGCAGTCCGCGGATGTCCCGCGTCCTGCACCTGACCGGCGCCGGCTCGGTGGTCGTGCTGAGCAGCCTGTCCTTCCTCTACAGCGACGCCCCGACGGCGCTGGCCGTCGTGGTCATCACCACGCTGATCTTCCTCGGGCCGGTCTGGACGGGTGACGTGGTGCGCAAGCACCGGGAGGAGGCGGAGACCCAGCGGCTGCGCGCCGAGCAGACCGCGCTGCTCTCCGAGATGGAC
The DNA here is from genome assembly GCF_042752535.1 of Kitasatospora sp. NPDC059327. Classification (NCBI taxonomy): domain Bacteria; kingdom Bacillati; phylum Actinomycetota; class Actinomycetes; order Kitasatosporales; family Streptomycetaceae; genus Kitasatospora; species Kitasatospora sp. NPDC059327. Next base: position 62,304 of record NZ_JBHYYB010000038.1, read on the forward strand.
CGGCGCCAGGCGGTGGTCGGCGAACGGGCCCGGATGGCCCGGGAGTTGCACGACGTGGTGGCCAATCACCTGTCCGCCATCGCGATCCACGCCACCGGCGCCCAGTCGGTGGCCCGGCGTCAGCGGCGCTCCGAGGAGGATCCGCTGGTGGCTGCCCTGGGGGTGATCCGGGAGAACAGCGTGCAGGGATTGGCCGAAATGCGCCGCATGATCGGGCTGCTGCGCGAGAGCGGCGGCGGTGAGGCCGACGAGTCGTACGCCGCGCCCGACCTGGACGCGGTGGACGCGCTGTTGGCCAAGGCCCGGGCGGCGGGCGGGGCCGTGGGGCTGGACTTCGACCTCGCGGAGCGGGGCGAGCGAGGGGTGCTGGCGGTGCCGGTCGGGCTGGCGGCGTACCGGATCGTGCAGGAGTCGCTCACCAACGCGCTCAAGCACGCTGGCCCGGGGCAGGTCCGGGTGCTGCTGGAGTACCGGCCGCGGGAGCTGTGGATCGCCGTGGACAGCCCGTACCGCACCGACGTGGCCCGGGAGCTGCCCGGCGCCCGGGCGGGGATGGTCGGCATGCGGGAGCGGGCCGGGCTGCTCGGCGGCAGCTTCGAGGCGGGCCCGGCCGGGGACCGCTGGAGCGTACGCGCGGTGCTGCCGCGGGAACTGGTGACCGAGGAAGGGGAACGGCGGACATGACGATTCGGGTGCTGGTGGCCGAGGACCAGGCGGCCGTCCGGGCGGCGCTGGTGATGATTCTCGGGGCCGAGCCGGACCTGGAGGTGGTCGGGCAGGCCGCGGACGGCGAGGAGGCGGTGCGGCTGGCCCTGGAGCTGCGGCCGGACGTCGTGCTGATGGACGTGCAGATGCCCCGGCTGGACGGCGTTTCGGCGACCGGCCAGGTGGTGGCCGCCGGGGCCGCCCAGGTGCTGGTGCTGACCACCTTCGACCTGGACGAGTACGTCTACGGCGCGCTGCGGGCCGGCGCCGCTGGTTTCCTGCTGAAGGACCTGGAGGCGGAGACCCTGGTCGAGGGCATCCGTACGGTGGCGCGCGGGGACGGCATGCTGGCGCCCTCGGTGACCAGGCGGCTGATCGGCACCTTCGCCCGCCCCGGGCGCACGGTCGGGCCCGAGCTGCGGGAGTCGGTGTCGGGGCTCACCCCGCGCGAGCGGGAGGTGCTGGCGTGCATCGGGGCCGGTCTGTCGAACGGCGAGATCGCCGGGCGGCTGGAGATGGCCGAGGGGACCACCAAGACGCACGTCAGCCGGATCCTCGCCAAGCTGCGGCTGCGCAGCCGGGTCCAGGCGGCGATCCTCGCGCAGGACCTCGGTCTGACGATCTGAACAGCGGCCCTCCGGTATCGGGCCAGGTCAGTCAGTCGCAGATCACACTCCCGGATGACACCACGGCGGGCGGAAGGGCATTAGAGTCCGGCGCATGAGCGGCGCGGCTCACAAGCGGGTGACCCCTGCGCTGAGCCGCCTTCAGGGCCCGCCCGCAGGGCGGCGACGGCATCCGGGAGACCCAGCCATGAGCAACGCGTCCAGCCAGCAGATCGCCGTCATCGGTGCCGGCCTGATGGGGGCGGGGATCGCCCAGGTCTCCGCTCAGGCCGGACACCCGGTGGTGCTGCGGGACGTCACCGAGGAGGCGCTGAAGCGCGGCCTCGACGGCATCCGCGCCTCGTACGAGAAGTTCGTCACCAAGGGCAGGCTGACCGCCGAGGACGCCGAGGCGGCGCTCGCCCGGATCACCACCACGACGGACCTCGGCGCGGTCGCCGAGGCCGACATCGTGGTCGAGGCGGTCTTCGAGCAGCTGGACGTCAAGGAGGGCGTCTTCCGGGAGCTCGACAGGATCGCCAAGGACGGCGCGGTGCTGGCCTCCAACACCTCGGCCATCCCGATCACCCGGATCGCCGCCGCCACCGGCCGCCCCGAGTCGGTCGTCGGCGTGCACTTCTTCTCGCCGGTCCCGCTGATGCGCCTGGTCGAGCTGGTGCGCGGCTACAAGACCAGCGACGAGGCGCTCGCCACCGCGCGGGCCTTCGCCGAGGGCGTCGGCAAGGAGGTCGTGGTGGTCAACCGCGACGTGGCCGGCTTCGTCACCACCCGCCTGATCATGGCGCTGGTGGTCGAGGCCGCCAAGCTCTACGAGTCGGGCGTCGCCACCGCCGAGGACATCGACACCGCCTGCCGGCTCGGTTTCGGCCACGCGATGGGCCCGCTGGAGACGGCGGACCTGACCGGTGTCGACATCCTGCTGCACGCCGCCCGGAACATCTACGCCGAGACCAAGGACGAGAAGTTCGCCGCGCCGGAGGTCATGGCGCGCATGGTCACCGCCGGTGACCTGGGCCGCAAGAGCGGCCGGGGCTTCTACCCGTACCCCGCCAAGTGACGCTCCGGGGCCGGTGACCGGGCCGGGCCGTGCGGTCGGAGCACCGTACGGCCCACCGGCCCGGGGCAGGTGAGTTTCCTCACGCCGGGTGCCGCAGACGGGTGATTTGGGCGGTAATCGAGCGTAGGTGTGGAGAGTTCCTGCGTATATTCCCTCGGACGAGTGAAGTTGCTTCAGATCTGGCCGGAACCAGCAACCTGCGGACCTGGTTCACCGTCAGATGAGGGGGATCCGGTCCACGCCGACGATGCTGCGGCCGGTCCCGGGCGCGGGGCTTCAGGCCCGCCCGGATGGACACCCGATCCCGGACCCGCGCGGTCGGGGCGGAACGACCCGAATCAGTGACCGCCAGGCGGAGGAGGAGACCATGCGCATCACGGGCGACCACGCGGCGCTGGCCATCGAGGGCTGCCTCGACGTGCGCACCGCCGCCGACGCGCGGGTCCGGCTGCACACGGCCGTCGACGGCGGGCGGGGCGACCTGGTCCTGGACCTCGCCCGGCTGGAGTTCTGGGACGCCACCGGCCTCGGCGTGATCATGGGAACCCACCGCCGGGCCGGCCGGATCGGCCGCCGGCTGGTGCTGCGCTCCGTGCCCGCCCAGCTCCAGCGGCTGCTGGTGGCCACCCGACTGCACCGCATCCTCGCCGTGGAGGGCGGTGTCGCGGAGCCGCGCGGCGCGACGCTGCCCGCGTTCGGCCCGGTGCTGTAGGCCCGGCGCCGCGCTCCCCCGCCCCCTGGGGCGGGACCGCCCTGCGCGGGGCGGGCCCGATGTGCAAGAGTCTGCCGTCAGAAGACGGCCGCCGGGGACGGGACCGGCTCCTCCCTGCCTCCGGCGGGGCGGGGGTCCCCCCGGCCGGAGGCAGGGGGTGTGCCCCGGCCCGGACGGCCGTACCGAGTCGTCGGTCGACCAGGGGCGGAGCAGATCGTGGGACAGCCATCCGGTGAGTTCCGGCAGGAAGCCGTACGGACCCGGGGCGGTGAGCTGGTCTCCGGCGCCCTGCTGGTGACCGTCGGCACCCCGGACGGGTCCGAGGTCCGGCCCTGCCCCGAGGAGTGGCGGCCCCGCCCGCGTCGGACCGGGCGCACCGAACCCGCCCGCGGCCCGCTCGGCGGCCCCGGCCGCGCGGTCGGACCGCTCGCCCTCGGCGCCGGCCCGGCCGACCTTCCGCTGCTCGACCGTGAGGCCGACATCGCCCACCTGCTCGGCCTGCTCGCCGAAGGGCGTTCGATACGCCTGGTCGGCCAGGCCGGCTCGGGCCGCAGCGCGCTGCTGTCGGCCGTCGCCGAGGCCGCCGGTGACCTGGCGCCGGGGGGCGTCGTCCAGCTGTGCGGCCACCGCCGCACCGGCGACGACCTGCTCCAGGACCTCTTCGCCGCGACGCACCACGCGCCCGGCTTCCGGCCCGATCCGGGCCAACTCGCCGAGCACCTCGCCCTGGTCGGCGCGATCGTGGTCGTCGACGAGGTCGAACCGGCCGGCGCGGAGCTGGAGCAGCTGCTCGCCGCCGCCCCCGACTGCGCCTTCCTGATCTCCGTCGCCCCCGACAGCCCGCCGCTGCCCGCCGACTCCCGGCTGCGGGACCACCTGGTCGCCGGGCTCTCCCGGTCCGCCTGCCTGGCGCTCGCCGCCCGGCTGGCCGGCCGGCCGCTGGACGCCGCCGAGAAGGCCTGGGCGGTCGACCTCTGGTTCGAGTCCGAGGGGCTGCCGCTGCGCTTCGTCCAGGCCGCCGCGCTGCTGCGGCAGCGGGACGTCGCGGTGGACGCGCTGGTCGCCGCCGAGGAGGACCGGCTGGACGTCTTCGGCGCGGTCGAGGAGCCCGACCGGCACCCCGACCCGGCGGTCCGCGAGAGCGAGCTGCGCGGGACCGTGCCGCTGCCGTCGGTGGCCGAGAGCGCCTCGCCCGCCGTCCGGCTCGCCGAGGGGCTCAGCGAGCCGGCCCAGGCCGTCCTGCGGCTCGCGGTGGCGCTCGGCGGTGAGTGCCCGACCGCCCCGCACCTGCCGGCGCTGATCGACGTGGGGCAGGGCGAGAGCGCGTTGCACGAACTCGCCGACGCGGGGCTGGCGGTGTCCATCGGCGGGCACCACCGGCTGACCGCCGGCGCGCAGGAGCTCCTCGCCCCGCACTGGCCCGCCCGCGGCAGCGTCGACGGCGCCGCCCAGCACTTCGCCTGGTGGGTCGGGCACAGCTCGGTCTCCGCGGAACAGATCGCGGCCGAGGCGGAGGTGGTGATCGGGGCGCTGCTGGCCGACCGCGCCGCCGGTCGGCACACCGCCGTCCTGCGACTGGCCCGGGCGGCCGGGCCTGCGTTGGCGCTGGCCCTGCGCTGGGGCGCCTGGGAGCGTGCCCTGCTGCTCGGCCTGGAGGCCGCCCGCACCACCGGCTCGCGGGCCGACGAGGCCTGGTTCCACCACGAGTTGGGCGTCTACGCGATCTGCGTCCGGGAGCCGGTGCGGGCCGCCGCCGAGCTGGAGTCCGCGCTGACCCTGCGGGCCGCGCTCGGCGAGCCGCGCGGGGCCGCCGGTGCCCGCCGGATGCTCGATCTGCTGCGCGCCGACGGTCGGCGGCTGCCCGCCGCCGGGCCGACCGCGCCGATACCCGTGCGACGCCCCGTCATCCGGGCGATCGCGCAGGTGCCGTGGCGGTTCAAGACCACGCCGGGCACGGCCGGTGGCACCCGGCGCACCGTGATCGCCGCCTCGGCGGCCGTCCTCGCGCTGGGCGTGCTCGGTACGGCGGTCGGGCTGACCGTCACCGGCCCGGACGAACCCCGCGGCAACGATCCGCACAGCAGTACGGACGACGGCTCCGGCGTGCCGGCGGGCCTGCCCACACCCCGGCCGAGTCTGAGCCCCGCGGCGACGCCCTCCGACGTCGCGCAGAGCCCGGAGGCCTCCTCGCCGGAGACGGCGGCCCCGGAGGAGTCGGCGAGCGGCGGCGGGCCGTCGCACTCGCCGTCGGCGTCCGGGTCGGCGTCGAAGAAGCCCGGCAAGTCGCCGACGGCGACCGGGACGGCCTCGCAGTCGCCCTCCCCGGGCCCGTCGCAGCCGCCGGCGGTGCCGCCCGCGCAGCCGACGGCTCAGCCGACCGTGCCGTCCCCGGTGCCGAGCAGCGCCACTTCGAGCACGGCGCCGCCGACGACCGCGCCTTCGACGCCGTCCACCCCGAGTACCGGGCCGGGTACCCCGGGGCCCGGCTCGCCGTCGGCGTCCGCCACGGCCACGCCAAGCTGACCGGTCAGAACAGCTTGAGCTTGTCGTCGTCGATGCCGCGCAGGCCGTCGTAGTCCAGCACCACGCAGCCGATCCCGCGGTCGGTGGCGAGGACGCGGGCCTGGGGCTTGATCTCCTGCGCGGCGAAGACGCCCTTCACCGGGGCGAGCAGCGGGTCCCGGTTGAGCAGCTCCAGGTAGCGGGTGAGCTGCTCGACGCCGTCGATCTCGCCGCGGCGCTTGATCTCGACGGCCACGGTCGTGCCGTCGGAGTCGCGGCAGAGGATGTCGACCGGGCCGATCGCGGTCGGGTACTCGCGGCGGATGAGCGACCAGCCGGCGCCGAGCACCTCCATCCGGTCGGCCAGCAGCTCCTGGAGGTGCGCCTCGACGCCGTCCTTGATCAGACCGGGGTCCACCCCGAGCTCGTGGGAGGTGTCGTGCAGCACCTCCTCCAGCGTGATGATGAGCTTCTCGCCGGCCTTGTTGACCACCGTCCAGACCCCGTCGGCCTCCTTCAGGGTGCACGGCGGGGACATCCAGTTGAGCGGCTTGTAGGCGCGGTCGTCGGCGTGGATGCTGACGCTGCCGTCGGCCTTGACCAGGATGAGCCTGGTGGCGGAGGGCAGATGGGCGGAGAGCCGACCGGCATAGTCGACTGAGCAGCGGGCAATTACGAGACGCACGGTCGACCACGCTAGCCCACCGGGGCCAGTTGATGCGATTCCGCGACGGCCGGGTGAAGAATCCGCGAACCCCGCGAACATGGAGGTTCGGCGATCCCGCGAATGCCTGTCGGCACTCTGGCGCCCATTCCCACGGGCAGCTACGGTGTGTGACGGCTTGCTTGCAGCGGGGCTGTCAACGGGGATGGAGACTTCAGATGAACGATCCGACAGGATCCGGCCAATCTGGTGCAGTGGGGCGTATTTACGGAGCAATCCATAGGAATCCCCGGCCTTGCTCCCCGTCGGCTGCCACGCTGTTCTGAGCGGCTGGTGCCCCGGCGCGTCCACGACGCGGCCTCGGCGCCGACGCCTCCGCACGGTGCCGGAAACAGCCGTTCGACGGCGTTCCGGACATCACGCGTGAATTCGCCCACCCTCACCCTCAGCTTGGACTACGCATCACCACCCGGGCGCCGCGCGGGTGGACCGCGAGAGGAGAATCCATGTCGCTCGACGTCTCACCGGCCCTGCTGGAAAAGGCCGAGCGGGGCGAGGTCGACGAGCGGGAATTCGTCGACTGCGTCCGCGTCTCCCTGCCGTACGCCTGGGAGCTGATCAGTTCGCTGGTCGCCCAGGCGAAGGTCGACGGCACCGACTTCGCCGACAACCACGTACCGCCGCCCAGCGAGCAGGCCCGCGGCCAGCTCCTCCGGGCCCTCGCCAGCGATGCCATCAGGGGCGCTCTGCAGCGTCACTTCGGCGTCCGGCTGGCCTTCCAGAACTGTCACCGGGTGGCGGTGTTCCTGCCGTCGGACTCCAACGAGGCGCGGTTCGACCGCTTCACGTCCGTCCGGGAGCAGCTGCTCAACCAGTCCGAGGAACTCCGGGACTGCTGATCGCGCGGGCCTGTTGCGTCGGTACGACGGCGCAGGGAGCGCCGGTGTCGCTCCGGCGGCACCGGAACGCCACCGGGCCGCCCCACCCTGTCGCGGGGGAGGGGCGGCCCGGCGGCGTCCGCCGACCGGTCCGGTGGCGTCAGCTCAGCTGCGGCAGCACCTCGGAGCCGAGCCGGGCGATGTTCCGCAGGGTGGCCTCGCGGTCGCCGCTGCCCTCGGCGAGGAGGGCGAAGCGCCTGATGCCGGTGCGCTCGGCGGTGGCCAGCAGCCGGTCGGCGCACTGCTTCGGAGTACCGACCGCGTGCAGGTCGCAGAGGAGTTCGGTGTACGCGTGCGGGTCGCGCATCTTGCGTTCCCGGCCGTCCACGGTGCGGTGCGCGCCGAGCCCGTACTCGAACCAGCCGGGCATCGCGCGCAGCAGCGTCGCCCGCGCCGCCGAGGTGCGGTCCTCGACCTGTGCCACCCCGGCCGCGACGTGTTGGCGGCCGATCCGGCGCAACTGCTCCTCGCTCCGCCCGGCGGCCAGCCAGGCGGTGCGGTAGAGCTCCAGCATCCTCAGCTTGTCGTCGTCCCCGGAGTGCATGCCGAGCAGCATCGGCAGGCCGCGCTCGGCGGCGAGCCGGACCCCGCCGGGCGAGGTGCAGGCCACCACCATCGGCGGGCCCGCGACCGGGCGCCCCGAGGCGGTGAGTTCCTCGCCGGGCCCGTCCGTCTCCACCCGCTGGCGCGGGAAGCGCAGCAGCCCGGACTGGTCGCCGAGGCCGAGCCAGGCACCGAGGTCGGGCCGCCGGGGCGATTCGGTGGCACGCGGCACCACGGCCACCTCCGGGAAGCTGAACTGCGGTCCGTCCGCGCCCACCCGGCTGCCGCGCAGCCAGCGCAGCAGCAGGTCGAGCCGCTCCGGGAAGCCCTCCTCGAAGGCCGCCACGCCGGCGCCGAAGACATCCAGGTCGATCCACGGGCCGCCGCGCCCCACCCCGAGCGTGAACCGCCCGCCGGAGACCAGGTGGAGCATCGCGGCCTGTTCGCCGAGCGCCACCGGATGGGCGGTGGAGAGCACGCTGACCGCCGTGCCGATGCCGATCCGGCGGGTGCGGCCGAGCAGCATCGCGGCGAGCGTCGCGGCGTTCGGGCAGACCCCGTACGGGACGAAGTGGTGCTCGGCCAGCCAGACGCTGTCCAGGCCGGCCCGTTCGGCCTCCACGGTGGCCCGGACCGTCCGGTCCAGGGCCTCGCCGTGGGTCTGGCCGGGGAACTGGGCGGAGAGCAGGAAGGCCCCGACCCGGACCGGTGCGGTGTCCGCCGGGCGGGTGCCGGCGCGCTGGGGCGCCGGCAGCGGGGTGCCGGCGGCGGTGGCCGGGCCGGCGGTCGCCGGTGCCGGGCCGACCGCGGGCGGCCGGACTCCGACGGGTCGGCGGGTCTCGGCGCGGGCGCTGGTCTTGGTCATCCTTGGGCCTCCTCGGGTGCGCGCAGGGTCTGCGGGCCCCGCCTGTCCCCTTGTGAGTAACCGATGTCATGTGCCAATGGCACGCCGAACCACGAATTTCACAGAAGAACGGGTGGATATCACGGGAAACACCGGAGCGCCGGGCGGTGCCGTGATAGTGGCTCTGAGGGGTGGGCGCCGGCCGTAACCTGGAACGGTCCCGAGCACCCCGTAGAGAGGCAGCCCGACGTGTCGCCCCGCCGCAACCGGATCAAGAGCGCAGCCGATCACGAGGACTCGGCGCCGGCCGCCCCGCTCGGCGGCGCCCTGCGCCGCACCGAGAGCTACCAGGGCGACGAGTGGGTGGTGCAGACGGTGGCCGGCACCGCCGGCCGCCACTACCGCTGCCCGGGCTGCGACCAGGAGATCCCGCCGGGCGTCGGCCACGTGGTGGCCTGGCCGATGCACGGCGCGGGAGTGGACGACCGGCGGCACTGGCACCGGGCCTGCTGGGGCGCCCGCGACCGGCGGGCCTCCAACGTGCAGCGCGGCCGCGGCGCCCCGCGGTACTAGGGGGGCCGCCCCGGACCGGCTCCGGGGCGCCGCGGCCGCGCGGGTGCGGCGCGGGTCAGGCGTCGCGGTTCTTCAGTACCAGCGCGCCGCCGGCCAGCGCGGCCACCGTCCAGGCCAGGCAGATCGCGAAGCCGGCCCACGGGCCGTACGGCTGGCCGTGCTGCTCGTAGACCAGCATCATCCGCGAGCCCGCGTAGTCGGGGAAGTAGTGCGCCAGCGTCTTGACCTTCGGCACCGCCGAGAGGATCGGCGAGAGCAGGAAGAAGAACGGCACCAGCACCCCCAGCGCCAGGGTCTGGTTGTGCAGCATCGCGGTGACCCCGGCCGAGAAGAGGCAGAGCAGCGTCAGGTACATCGCCGCGCCGAACACCGCGCGCAGCACATGCGGTTCGCCGAGGCTGGTGGAGTGGTCGCCGAGCAGGGCCTGGCCGACGAAGAACGTGATGAACGCGGTGACCAGGGAGACCGCGAAGGCCAGCGCGCCGAGCACCAGCGCCTTGCCGGCGAGCAGGGTCCCGCGCTGCGGGACGGCGGCCAGGGTGACCCTGATCATCCCGCTGCTGTACTCGTTGCCGATCGCCAGCACCCCGAAGACGATGATGGCCAGTTCGCCCAGGATGATGCCCGAGAAGGCCGTCCCGGTGGCGTCGAACGGGGTGTTCGTGTCGCCCCGGAACTCCTCGAAGTTGTTGTTGGTGAGCAGGGACAGCAACGCGCCGATGCCGAGGGTGACCACGAACGCCAGTGCGAGCGTCCAGACCGTCGACCGGACGCTGCGGATCTTGGTCCACTCGGAGCGCAGCACCGCCGGGAAGGACGCCATCTCAGTTCTCCTTCTGCTGTCCGGCCGGCTGCTGCGCGGCCGGCGACTGCTGCGCCGCGGCGCCCTGCCAGGTGGCGCCCCAGGTGCCGGCCGCGCCGGCCGCGTCGCGGCCCTCGGTGTTTCCGGCGTTCCCGGCGTGGTACTCCACCGAGTCGGCCGTCATCTGCATGAACGCCTCTTCCAGCGAGGCCTGCTGGGGGCTGAGCTCGTGCAGCACCACCCCGTGGGCGGCGGCGAGCTCCCCGAGCGCGGCGAGCTCGCCGTCGACCACCTCGTAGGACCCGTCCGGGCCCGGTTCGCCGCGCAGTCCGGCGCCTGCCAGGACGTCCAGCAGCCGCTCGGGCTGGGGGGTGCGCAGCCGGACGGCGGAGCGGGAGTTGCGCCGGATGAACTCGGCCATCGGCAGGTCGGCCAGCAGCCGGCCCCTGCCGATGACGACCAGGTGGTCGGCGGTGACGGCCATCTCGCTCATCAGGTGCGAGGAGACGAAGACGGTCCGGCCCTCGGCGGCGAGGCGCTTCATCAGATTGCGGATCCAGAGGATGCCCTCCGGGTCCAGTCCGTTGACCGGCTCGTCGAACATCACGATCTCCGGGTCGCCGAGCAGGGCGGAGGCGATGCCGAGCCGCTGGCCCATGCCGAGCGAGAAGCCGCGGGCGCGCTTGCGGGCGACCGGGGTGAGGCCGACCAGGGCGAGCACCTCGTCGACCCGGCGGGTGGGGACGCGGTTGCTCTGGGCGAGCCAGAGGAGGTGGTCGCGGGCGGTCCGGCCGGGGTGGACGGCCTTGGCCTCCAGCAGGGCCCCGATGTACTTCAGCGGCTCGCTGAGCTGCCCGTATCTCTTGCCGTCGATGGTGACGCGGCCGCCGGTGGGCCGGTCGAGGTCCAGGATCATCCGCATGGTGGTGGACTTGCCGGCGCCGTTGGGGCCGAGGAACCCGGTGACCACGCCCTGCGGCACCTGGAAGCTGAGCCGGTCGACGGCCAGCGTCTTCCCGTAACGCTTCGTCAGTTCGTGCAACTCGATCATTGGCGCTCCCTCACTCTCCGTCAGGCTATGACAAAGCGGACAGGGCGGCCCGCTGAGTGCGCCCGCCGGGCGCACCGAACTACGGTGGGCCCATGACCCAGCTCCCCTCCGCATTGTCGGTCCGCGAGAGCGGTACCGGAATGCCAATCGTGCTGTTGCACGCCTTTCCGCTCAACGCCTCGATGTGGTCCGCCCAACTGGACGGGCTGCCCGGGACGACCGGTCACGAGGCCCGGGTGCTCGCGCCCGACCAGCGCGGCTTCGGCGGCACCGAGCTGGGCACGGGCGAGCCCTCGCTGGACGCGGTGGCCGACGACGTCGCCCTGCTGCTGGACGCGGCCGGGATCGAGCGGGCGGTGATCGGCGGGCTCTCGATGGGCGGATACGTGGCGCTCGCCTTCGCCCGCCGTCACCCGGACCGGATGGCCGGGCTGCTGCTGGCCAACACCAGGGCCACCGCCGACACCGACGCCGTCCGGAGCAACCGCGAGCGGATCGCCGCTGCGGTGCTGGCCCGCGACAGCGTCCAGCTGCTGCTCGACGAGGGGACGGCGGCGGCCCAGCTCGGGCCGGACTCCGGGCACCTGGTCGAGCGGGTGCGCTCGATGATCGCCGCCGCGCCGCCGGCGGCGGTGGCCTGGGCGCAGCGGGCGATGGCGGCCCGGCCGCAGAGCCTGGACGTGCTGGCCGGGGTGCGGGTGCCGACCGCGGTCGTGGCGGGGGAGCGGGACGGCCTGGTGGCGCTGGAGGAGGCGGAGCTGATGGTGCGGGCGCGGCCCGGCGCCGAGCTGACCGTTGTCCCCGGGGTGGGGCACCTGAGCGCGCTGGAGGCGCCGGAGGCGTTCGACGCGGCGGTGCGCGGGCTGCTGGCGCGGGTGACGCGATGAGGGAGGAGCGGGCGGAGACCGGTGGCTGGGACTTCTCGGCGCTGGAGGTGACCGGTCGGGTGCCGGTCACCAACCGGGGCGAGGGGCTGCTCGAACTGACCCTGGAGCCGCTCGGCGAGGACTACTGGATGCGTCCGGGGGAGACCTTCATCGTCACCTCGTACGGCGACTACGGGTCGGGGCACCCCTTCGAGGTGCAGTACTGGCGGGACTCGGTCTCGGTCTGGTGCACGTCGTGGTTCGGCACCGTCTCGGACGACGACGGCAACCAGCTGAGCTGTGGCCACCAGCGGCCGGACGGGGCCTATCCGCGCTGACCGCGCGGAGCGGGAAGTGGGCCCGGGCGGCGTACCCCACCCCCGGGGCCGCGGGGCCCGCCGCAGGGGAGTCCCGGTGGCCTCTCAGGGGCGCCACGGGGCCCGGCGCGGGCCCCGGCGGGGTCGATGGTCCGGCGGGGGCGCGGCGGGGGCTCGGCGGGCCGTACGGGCCCGGTGGCCGGCCGCGCCGGGGCGCCGGGCCGGGGACAGCACGACGGGCCCCCGCCCCGGAGGGTGAGGGCCCGTCGAACGCGGCGTCAGCGCGACTGCTGGGCGGGCACGCCCATGGTGTCGTCGTTCGGCAGCGAGGCGGCGGCCACGGCCGCGCCCGTCAGCGTCGCCAGCATCTCGCGGACGTTGGTCAGCTGGGCGTTGATGCTGTCGCGGCGGTTGGTGAGCGCCGCCAGCTCGCGCTCGGATTCGCTGCGGATCCGGTCGGCCTTGGCGTTGGCGTCCGCGACGATGTCCTCGGACTGACGCTGGGCCGTCTCCACCGTCTGGCGGGCGCGGCGCTCGGCGTCGGTACGCAGCTTCTCGGCCTCCAGGCGCAGCTGCTCGGCCCGGTGCTCGATCTCGGCCAGGCGCTTCTCGGCCTTGGCCTGGCGGGCGGCCAGGTCCCGCTCGGACTGCTCGCGGCGCTTGGCCAGGTTGGTCTCGAACTCCAGCGCGGCCTGGGCGGCCTTGGTGCGGGTCTCCTCGAAGAGGGCGTCCGCCTCCTCGCGCTTGTTCTGGGCGTCCTTGTTGGCCTCGGCGCGCAGCTGGGCGCTGTCGCTCTTGGCCTTGTCGACGATCCGCAGACCCTCGTCCTCGGCCTTGGCCTTGCGGTCCTTGGCGTAGTTCTCGGCCTCGGTGCGGACCTGCTGGGCGGCCGCCTCGGCCAGCTCGCGGTGCTGCTCGGCGGCGCGGTGCGCCTCGTCGCGCAGGTCCTTGGCCTCCTCCTCGGCGAGTCGCAGGATCTTCTCGACCCGGGCGCCGAGACCGGCGTAGGAGGGCTCGGCCTCGGTGACCGCCGCCTGAGCGGTCTGGGTCTCCAGGTGGAGCTCCTCGATGCGCTTCTCCAGCGCGCTGATCCGGGTCAAGGCACTGTCACGGTCGGCCACCAGCTTGGTGATCCGCTCGTCGACCTGGGCACGCTCGTACCCACGGCGCACCAGGTCGAAGCCGTGAGGGGAGTGACTGTCGCTCATGGGGTTCTGGGCTTCCTGTCGTCAAACCGCTGAGGTGGTTGAGGGAATCCTGACACGGTACCGGAGTGTCGTCGGCGAAATGCCGTTGTCTCGCGGAGAATGTCCGCTCAATCGGGTGGTGCGCCACCGGAGCGATTGCCACCCGACCGGGGGGAACCGACTCCGGCGCCGGCCTTGGCCCCCCCGTCTTTCTTGCTGGTACTTCCCCCGTTTGCCTGCGCGACCGGTGCCGGTGCTTCGAACGCCTCCAGCGCGGACAGCACGTCCTGCACCCTGGAGATCTCGGTGTTGATGTCCTTGCGGCGGCGCACCAGCTCGTCCAGCTCGCGCCGGCCCTCGTCGGTGACCCGCTTCGCCTCGGTCCGCGCCTCGGCGAGCACCCGCTCGGCCTCCGCCTTCGCCAGCTCGATCTGCTCGTCGGCGGCCTCGTCGGCGGTGCGCAGCCGCTTCTCCGCCTCCGCCGCCGCCGTCTCGATCCGCTCCTCGGAATCGTCCTGGGCGGACTTCAGCTTGGCCTCGGCCTTGATGATCAGGGCCTCGGCGCGGTCGGTGGAGTCGGCGAGCTTGGTCTCGGCCTCCTTGAGCAGGCCCTCGGCCTTGCGGACGGCCGAGATCCGGACCTTGCTGGCCTCGGCGGACGCCTGCGAGGTCAGCTCGTTGGCGCGGTCCTCGGCGGCCGCGACCAGTGCCGCCGCCCGGTCCTCGGCCTCGGCGACGGCGGCCACCGCCTGCTCCTCGGCCTCGGTCAGCTGCTCCTGGGCGGCCGTCACCAGCGCGTCCACCCGCTCGCCGGCCGACTTCATGGCCTGCGCGTTCTCCTTGCGGGCGCGCTCGTGCAGGGCCTCCACCTCGGCGTCGGTGCGCTCGCGCAGCTCCTCGGCGCGCTCGCGGATCGCGGTGGCGTCCCGGCGGGCCTCGGACAGCAGGGCGTCGGCGTCTGCGCGGCCCTTCTCGACCTCGGCCTGCCCGGCCGCCTCGCCGGCCGCGACCAGCCGGTCGGCCTCCTTGCGGGCGGCCGCGACCATCGCGTCCGCCTGCTCCTCGGCGGCGGCGGTGGTGGCCAGCGCGGTGGTCTGGGCGTCCTCGGCGAGCGCCTCGGCGTCGGCGAAGGCCCGCTCCAGGACGGACTTGGCCTGCTCGCGGGTGGCCTTGTCGAAGTGTTCGGCGGCCTCGCGGGTCTCGGTGTCGAAGGCGTCGGCGCGGGCGTGGGTGTCCGCGTCGTAGTCGTCCGCGAGACTCCGGGTGGCCAGCGCGTACTCCTCGGCCTCGGCCCGCAGCGCGGCGGCGAACTCCTCGGCCTCGGCGATCGTGGCGGCGGCGCGCGCCTCGCCGGCGGTCACCGTCCGGGCGGCCCGCTCGTCGGCGGCGGCGCGCTGCTGCTCGGCGCCCTCCTGGGCGGCGCGCAGTTCGGCCTCGGCCTCGGCGCGCAGGTGCTCGTCGTAGGCCTGCGCCTCGGCGCGCAGGTCGGCCAGCTCGGCCTCGGCGGCCTCCCGCCGGGCGGCCAGCTCCAGCCCGGTCTGCTCGCGCAGCGCGGCCGTCTCGGCGGTGGTGCGGGCCCGCAGGTCGGTGGTCTCGCGGTCGGCCAGGGCGCGCTGCTCGGTGGTCTCGCGGTCGGCCAGGGCGCGCTGCTCGGTGGTCTCGCGGTCGGCCAGGGCGCGCTGCTCGGTGGTCTCGCGGTCGGCCAGGGCGCGCAGCTCGGTGGTCTCCCGCTCGGCCAGCGCCCGCAGCTCGGTGGTCTCCCGCTCGGCCAGCGCCCGCAGCTCGGTGGTCTCCCGCTCGGCGGTGTCACGCAGTTCGTCCGCGGCCAGGTCGGCCTCCCGGCGGACCTCGGCGGCCTCGGCCTTGGCGGTGGCCGTCAGCTCGGCGATCTGCTGGGAGGCGGACTCGTGCATACCGGCCACCGACTGGCGGACCTCGGCGGCCTCCTCCTCGGCGGTGGCGATCAGCTCGGCGGCCTCGGCCTCGGCGGCGGCCTTCAGCTCGGCGGCCTCGGCCGTGGCGGTGGCCGTCAGCTCGTCGCCGTCGACGCCGGCCCGTTCCAGCACCGCGCGTGCCTCGGCACGGATCGCGTCGGCGGTGGCGCGGGCCTCGGAGAGCTCCCGGCCGGCCTCGGCCCGTACGGTCCCGGCCTGCTCGGCGGCCAGGGTCAGATCGGCCTCGGCCCGCTCGCGCAGGGCCGCCGCGGCCGCCTGGGCCTCGGTCGTCCGCTGCTCGGCGGTGGCGAGGGCGGCCGCCAGGGCCTCCTCGGCCTCCGCCAGCAACCGGGCGGTCTCGGTGGCGGTGTGTTCGGTGAGGTCGGCGGCGTTCTGTTCGGCTTCGGTGCGCAGGCGGTCGGCGTGCGCCTCGGCGGCCTCGCGGAGCGCGGCGGTCTCGGCG
>NZ_JBHYYB010000038.1:78185-84088 GCF_042752535.1 Kitasatospora sp. NPDC059327
GGTGTGTTCGGTGAGGTCGGCGGCGTTCTGTTCGGCTTCGGTGCGCAGGCGGTCGGCGTGCGCCTCGGCGGCCTCGCGGAGCGCGGCGGTCTCGGTGGCGGTGCGCTCGGTGAGGTCGGCGGCCGCCGTCTCCGCCTGCTCGCGGGCGGCCCGGGCGGCGGCCAACTGCTCGGCCGTCTCCTCGCGCTCGCGGAGCAGCCCGGCGGAGGCCTCCTCGCGCTCGCGCCGGCTCTCCTCGCGCAGCGCCTCGGCGGCGGCGTCGGCCTCGGCCCGGGTACGGGCCAGCTCGGCGTCCGCCTCGGTGCGCAGCCGCTCGGCGTCGGCGATCGCGGCGTCCCGGACGGCGGTGGCCTCGGCCTGGGCGTCGGCCCGGACGGCCTGTGCCCCGGCGGTCGCCTCGGCCCGCACCCGCTGGTCGAACTCGGTTGCCTCGCGGCGCAGTTCGCCGGTCTCGCGCTCGGCGGCGGTGCGGTTCTCGGCTGCGGCGGCCTTGGCCGCGGCGAGCGCGTCCTGGCCCTGCTGCTCGGCGGAGACGACGATCTTCTCGGCCTCGGCGCGGGCCCGTTCCAGGGTCTGCTCGGCGCGGCCCTGGGTCTCGGTGGCCTGCTGCTTGGTCTGCTCGCGCAGCCGCTCGATCTCGGCGGCCGCGCCGGCCCGGAGCTCGTCCGCGTCGGTCTTGGCCTTGGTCAGCAGCTCCTCGGCGCTCTTCGCCGACTCCTCGATCTGGACGACGGCCTGCCGACGGGCCTCGCCGCGGACCCGGTCGGCCTCGGCGGCGGCCTGGGCGCGCAGCTCCTCGGCCTCGGCCCGCAGCCGGGCGGCCTCGTCCTGCATCTGCCGGACCCGCTCGCGGATGCCGGCGGCGTCGTCCAGGGCGGCGTTCTGGGCCTGCTCGACGGCGGCCTGCGCCTGCTCGCGCAGCCGCTCCGCCTCGGCGGCGGCCTCGGCGCGGATCCGCTCGGCTTCCGTGGTGGCCTCGGCGCGGGCGGTCTCGGCGTCCTGGTTGGCCCGGCCGAGCACCTCCTCGGCCGTCTTGGCGGCCTTGGCGAGGTGGACGGTGGCGTCCTTGGCGCCGGCCGCCCGGCCGGCCTCCTCGGCCTCGCTGCGCAGCTGCTCGGCGGCGGCCTCGGCCTGGGCGCGCAGTTCGGCGACATCGCGCTCGGCCCGCGACCGCAGGTCCGCGATGGCGGCCTCGGCCTCGGCGCGCAACTGGCCGGCCACCGATTCGGCGGTGGCGCGCAGGCGCTCGCTCTCCTCGGCGGCGGCCGCCCTGGCGGCCTCCGCCTCGGCCTGCTTGGTGGCGGCCTCGGCCCTGATGGCCGCGGCCTCCTTGGTGGCCTGGGCGACCATCCGGGCGACCTCGGCCCGGGCGGTCTGCGAGCGCTGCTCGCTGGCGGCCTCGCCGTCGGCGACCTTGCGCTCGGCGGCGGCCTCGGCGTCCGCCTGCAGCTGCTCGGCGGCGACCTCGGCCTGGGCGCGCAGCTCGGTGGCCTCCCGCCGGGTGCGCTCGGCCTCGGCGATCGCCCCGGCGCGCAGCCGCTCGATCTCGGCCTGAGCGTGGGCGAGCGCCTCCTCCGCGCGGGTCTGCTCGGCGGTGGCGTGCTCCTTGAGCCGGCCGATCTCGGCCTGGGCGGCGGCGAGCTGCCGCTCGGCGGCGGCGTGCGCGGTGGCCAGCTGCAGCTGGGCCTCGCCGCGGGCGGCGTCGACGTCGGCGGCGGCCTGGGCGCCGGCCTGCTGGGCCTGCTCGGAGGCGGCCCGCAGCAGGCGTTCGGCGTCGCTGTGGGCGCGCTGGATGGCGGCCTCGGCGGCCGCCTGGGCCTCGCCGCGGGCGGCGTCGACGTCGGCGGCGGTCTGGGCGCGGGCCTGGTCGGACAGGGCGGTGGCCTCGGCGCGGGCGGCGGCCATCATCCGGTCGGCCTCGCCGCGGGCCTCCTGCAGCAGGCGCTGGGCCTCCTGCTCGGTGCCGGCCCGGGTCTGCTCGGCCCAGTTGACGTTCTCGTTGACGTGCTGCTCGGCGCTGCGCCGCAGCTCGGTGAGCTCGTCCTCCAGCTGGCGGCGGCGGGCGGCCAGCTCGGCCTCCAGCCGGGCGGTGCGCTCGGCGGCCTCGGCCATCAGTCGCTGGGTGGCCTGCTGGGAGTCGCGCAGCTGCCGCTCGGCGTCGGCACGCAGCTGCTGGGCCTGCATCTCGGCGGTGCGGAGCATCTGCTCGGCCTGGCCCGAGACGGCGTCGAAGGCACGCGGCTGGGCGAGCATGCGACGGGACTCGTGCAGCTTGGCCCGGAGCACCTCCACCTGGTAGGCGAGGTCCTCGGCATGCTCGACGGCCTTGTCCCGCTCCTTGCGAGTCCGATCCATCTCGGCCTCGAACTGGGAGAGGTGATCGTCAACCTCGTAGCGGTCGTAGCCCCGCACTCCGCGGTCCCATCCATCTCCTGGTCGCGTCCTCGACCCGGCCGTTCCCGGGCTCCCGTGTCCGGGGCCCCGGTCCGACTGGTCCTTGCATCCGCAGCCGGTGGACGGCCCCTTCTGGTCGGGGGCGTCCGCCGCGGTCGTCGAAGTCCTGGGCATGGGAGCGCGGTCGTGCCGCGTTCCCCCGTCCGGGTGGACTTCTGGGCGAACTCTTGCCTTGTGGAGAATGGTGACAGATCCGCACTGCGACTGTTCAGCCGTGCCCGCGTAATGGACTCCCCTGCGACGGGCCGACCCGCCGGTGGGCGGACAGGCCTGTCATCGGCCGTGCCCGTCGTCCCCGTCCCCCGGAGTCTTCGCGCACCTGGGCATTGTAGTGGGAGCGTCCTGCGGGGGAATGGCCGCGTAGGGGTTTTCCGGGCATCGGGCGACATTACTGACGGGTCATGAGGGCGGCGGGCCCCCGACGGGCCCCTCGGCGGGTGCCGTCGGAGCCCGACGGCACCCGGGCACGGGTCAGTGCTCGTCGTGCTCGCCGGGCTCGGCGGAGGTGACCAGCTCGGTCAGGACGCCGCCGCAGTCCTTGGGGTGCAGGAAGGTGATCCGGGAGCCCATCGAGCCGATCCGGGGCTGCTCGTAGAGGACCCGGACGCCCTTGGCGCGGATCTCCTCGGAGTCGCCGTCCACGTCGGCGGTGCCGAACGCGATGTGGTGGACGCCCTCGCCGTTCTTCTCCAGCCACTTGGCGACCGTGGAGTCGGGGCGGGTGGGCTCCAGCAGCTGCAGGTAGGAGGCGCCGCCGTCACCGGTGTCGTTGATCTTGAGCATGGCCTCGCGCACTCCCTGCTCCTCGTTGACCTCGCTGTGGAACACCTCGAAGCCGTAGGTGGCGCGGTAGAACTCGACCGTCTTGTCGAGGTCGCGGCAGGCGATGCCGATGTGGTCGATACGAGTGAGCACGGTGGCCTCCGGGTCTGAGCGGGCAACGGGACGGCAACAGTGCAGCGCATGCGGACGGGGCGCGCCAGCGATCCGGGTGCGAGCCTGCTCACACGGGCCGGGTTCACCCGGACCGGGTTGACACGGTGTTGACTGGATCGTGCCAGTGCGCTCGATCACACCGTCGGTCCGGTGACGGGCGGGTAGCGGGTCAGTACATTGAGCGGAATCCTCACCTGGCCACGACGTGCGAAGGGGCTCGTCCCATGACCAACACCACCTCTGTGATCGTTGCCGGTGCGCGGACCCCGATGGGTCGCCTGCTCGGTTCGCTCAAGGGATTCTCCGGCGCCGACCTCGGGGCCGTCGCTATCAAGGCCGCCCTGGAGCGGGCCGGCGTCACGGGGGACCAGGTCCAGTACGTGATCATGGGTCAGGTGCTGCAGGCCGGCGCCGGCCAGATCCCGGCCCGCCAGGCCGCCGTCAAGGCGGGCATCCCGATGAACGTCCCGGCGCTGACCATCAACAAGGTCTGTCTCTCCGGTCTGGACGCCATCGCGCTGGCCGACCAGCTGATCCGGGCCGGCGAGTTCGACATCGTGGTGGCCGGCGGCCAGGAGTCCATGACCAACGCCCCGCACCTGCTGCCGAAGTCCCGCGAGGGCTACAAGTACGGCGCGATCGAGCTGCTGGACGCGATGGCGCACGACGGCCTCACCGACGCCTACGAGAACATCCCGATGGGCGAGTCCACCGAGAAGCACAACACCCGCCTCGGCATCCCGCGCGAGGTCCAGGACGAGATCGCCGCCGCCTCCCACCAGCGGGCCGCCAAGGCCCAGCAGAACGGCGTCTTCGAGGCCGAGATCGCCCCGGTGGAGATCCCGCAGCGCAGGGGCGAGCCGCTGGTCTTCAGCCAGGACGAGGGCATCCGGGCGGACACCACCGTCGAGGGTCTGGCCAAGCTGCGCCCGGCCTTCGCCAAGGACGGCACGATCACCGCCGGCACCTCCTCGCAGATCTCCGACGGCGCCGCCGCGGTGGTCGTGATGAGCAGGGCCAAGGCCGAGGAGCTGGGCCTGAGCTGGATCGCCGAGATCGGCGCGCACGGCAATGTCGCGGGCCCGGACAACTCGCTGCAGTCGCAGCCGTCCAACGCGATCAAGCACGCGCTGGCCAAGGAGGGCTTGGAGGTCGGCGACCTCGACCTGATCGAGATCAACGAGGCGTTCGCGGCCGTCGCCCACCAGTCCACGAAGGACCTGGGCGTCTCCTCCGACATCGTCAACGTCAACGGCGGCGCGATCGCGCTCGGCCACCCGATCGGCATGTCCGGAGCCCGCGTGGTGCTGCACCTGGCGCTGGAGCTCCAGCGCCGGGGCGGCGGCATCGGCGCGGCCGCGCTCTGCGGCGGCGGCGGCCAGGGCGACGCGCTGATCGTCCGCGTCCCGCGGGAGCAGGCCGTCAAGGCCTGATCATCCGACATACCTTCGGGGCTGCGGACCGCCACCAGCGGTCCGCGGCCCTTCGGCGCTAGGAGCTCCTGATGATCGATGTCGCGACCCTGGTCGAGCAGGCCCGCGCGGGCCGGCCGCGCGCGGTGGCCCGACTGATCTCGCTGGTCGAGAACGCCGCCCCGCAGCTGCGCGAGGCGATGGCGGCGCTGGCCCCCTACACCGGCCGGGCCTACACCGTCGGGCTGACCGGCTCGCCCGGTGTGGGCAAGTCCACCTCGACCTCCGCCCTGGTCTCCGCCTACCGCCGGCTCGGCAAGCGGGTCGGGGTGCTGGCGGTCGACCCGTCCTCGCCGTTCTCGGGCGGCGCGCTGCTCGGAGACCGGGTCCGGATGCAGGACCACGCCACCGACCCCGAGGTGTTCATCCGCTCGATGGCCACCCGTGGCCACCTCGGCGGTCTGTCCTGGTCGGCCCCGCAGGCGCTGCGGGTGCTGGACGGGGCCGGCTGCGACGTGATCCTGGTCGAGACGGTCGGTGTCGGTCAGTCCGAGGTGGAGGTCGCCGCCCAGGCGGACACCACCGTGGTGCTGCTCGCCCCCGGGATGGGCGACGGCATCCAGGCCGCCAAGGCCGGGATCCTGGAGATCGGCGACGTCTTCGTGGTCAACAAGGCCGACCGGGACGGCGCCGACGCCACCGCCCGGGAGCTGAACCACATGCTCGGCCTCGGCGAGGCCCGCGGGGCGGCGGACTGGCGTCCGCCGATCGTGAAGACCGTGGCGGCCCGCGGCGAGGGCGTGGACGAGGTGGTCGAGGCGCTGGAGAAGCACCGCGCCTGGCTGGAGGAGCACGGCGAGCTGGCCGTGCGCCGCCGGCGCCGGGCGGCCGCCGAGATCGAGGCGATCGCGCTGTCCGCCCTGCGGGCCCGGATCGGCGACCTGCACGGTGACCGGCACCTGGCCACCCTGGCCGAGCGGGTGGTGAGCGGCGGGCTCGACCCCTACGGCGCTGCCGACGCGCTGGTGGCCGGGCTCACCCGGGGCTGAACACGGCGAGAGGGCCGGTCACCGTCCAGGCTGTCTCTTATACACATCTGAC
>NZ_JBHYYB010000039.1:0-16669 GCF_042752535.1 Kitasatospora sp. NPDC059327
GTCCGGGGCAGGGATGCCCCGGACGGCCGCGGGCTCCGTCGGTTCGGGCGCCGGCCGCGCCGGTACCTCCGGACAGCGCGAAAGGGACCCTGGGGGCCAGGGTCCCTTTTCGCGTGCTCCCGCCGGGGCGGGAGCGGGGTCAGGCGCTCTTACGGGTGTCCCGCGGGTGTACCGCGAGGTTCATCCCTCCGGAGCGGAGAACGGCCAGCCGCTCGGCCAGCACCTCCTCCAGCTCCTCGCGCGTGCGGCGCTCCATCAGCATGTCCCAATGGGTACGCGTGGGCTTGGTCTTCTTCTCCTCAGGCTCGTCACCGTCGAGGAGTACCGCTTCCTGGCCGCAGAAGCGGCATTCCCAGGCCGAGGGGATCTCCGCCTCGACCGAGAAAGGAACCTCGAATCGGTGTCCGTTCTGACATGCGTACTCGACGGTCTGGCGGGGAGCCAGATCGATACCGCGGTCGGTCTCGTAGCTAGTGGCCCCGAGTCGCGTGCCGCGGAGAGCTCGCTCGCTCATGAATCGTGCCTCCCGGGCTTATGGCCCACAGGACTAGTGGTCGCTGTTCTTCGTCGTTCGGTCAACGCTCGGCTTCCGACGAAGATTCCCGTCCCGGGACATGCGTCGTCTGTCGTGCCGCCCCTGTTTGTACCCATCGGCGCCCGATTTGTCACATCTGGCCGCGGATATCACCTCAGGTGTCACCTATTTCACATCTGGTGATCGGTCGGCCTTTCCGCGACGAGCCTACCGGGGCGGGTTCCGGCGCCGTGCGTCGCCCCGCCCCGAGCGGCCCCGTTCAGGCCAGTGGGCGGAACCGCAGGGCGGGGTGCTCCTTGCCGAGGTCGACCGGCCGCGGCGGCTCGGCCGGCGCCGGCGGCGGGCCGGCCGGGCGCGGCGGGACGTCGACCGGTGCGGCCGCCTCGGTCCGGGTGTCGCGGTGCGGGAGCAGGGCGATCACCGCCTCGCGCAGCTGGGCCGGGGCCTCCTCGTCCAGCGGGTCGACGGTGGCGGGCACCTGGAGGCGGACCGGGGCGCCGGTGCCGATCCGGGCGTAGCCCCGGCCGGCGGGGGCGTGCGCGGCGGGCACGATGTCCAGCGGCGCGCCGAGCGCGGCGTAGCCCTCCTCGGGGCCGGTCGGGCCGAGCAGGACGCGGGCCCGGGTGGTGGCCCGGACGGTCGGGGTGATCCGGTCCCGGGCCTCGATGTCGTCGGCGATCACCACGGTGACCCGGGCGGCCCGGCCGTGCCGCAGCGGGAGCTCCAGCAGGTCCTGCGGGTCCGGCCGGTCCTCGGCGTGGGCCAGCTCGCTCAGCTCGGTCGGGTGGTCGAGGAGCAGCCAGAGCGGGCGGGTGACGTCCTCGGGCGGCGCCGTCCCCGCGTGCCGGGCGGCGTTCAGCGCGGTCAGCCGGCGCTCGGTCTCCTGGGCGGCCCACTCCAGCGCGGCCAGCGCGCCGTGCAGGCTGGTCTCCACGGTGTGCACGCCGGGCCGGTTGACCAGGCAGGCGTGCTCGCCGGTGCCGGCGCCGTCGATCACCACCAGGTCGCCGAAGGGCAGCGCCTGGAGCGCGACGGAGCGGATCAGGCTGGAGGTGCCGTAGCCGGTCACACCGAGTGCCAGCAGGTGCGGCTCGCCCGAGCGGGGGCCGGTGCGCCAGACCACCGGCGGCTGCTGGGTGACGGTGCCGCCCTGGCCGACCGGGATGGTGCGGGCGCTGCCGTTCTCGTCGGTGAAGCCCAGCACGATCTCGCCGGGCGTGGTCACGAAGCGCTGGGCGGCGATGTCGGTGGCCAGCGGGGTCAGCGCGGCGATCCGCAGCCGGTTGGACTCCTCGTCCCAGTCGAAGCGGTACTCCCGGGCGCGGCCGGCCTTGCCCTGGACGACCTGCTCGATCCGGGCCCGGGCGGCCGGTTCGGTGTCGGTGAAATAGGCCGGGTAGACCAGCTCCAGCCGGGCGAGCCGCCCCTCGCCGTCGAACTCCCAGGCGCCGAAGACGTCCTTGTAGGCACCCTCGTGGTGGTAGAGCGGGGCGAGGTCGTCGGGCCCGGCCAGGTACGGCGTCAGCGCGGCGTACAGGGCGGTGAGTTTGACGTCGGCGACGTCCGGCTCGGGCGGGGCCGCGGCGGCCTTGGGGGAGCGTCCGTTCCAGGCGGCGCTGGCCATCAGGGCCACCAGGGCGAAGAGCAGCCCGTGCGGGAGCAGGTAGATGCCCAGCAGCATGGCGGCGACCAGGAAGACCGTCGGCCCGCGCCGCTCCTTCGGGGTGGCCTGCCAGCGGCTCTTGGCCCAGGCGACGTGGTGGCGCATTCCGCGCCCGATGACGGTCAGCGGCGCGAACATGTCGGAGGCGTGGTCGCCGGCCGTGCGGGCGAGGTCGCGGCCCTTGGTGAGGTGGCGGTTGAGCGGCATCACTTGGCTCCCCGGGCGAGTGGGACGGTCGGGTGAGGGGACGGCGTCGGGTGAACGACGGGGCCCGGGGCGGTGGGATCCGCGCCCGGGCCCGTACGGGGGAGTGGCCGGGCTAGAACTTCAGGCCGCCGAGCAGGCTGGCCAGGCTGGCGCCGCCCGCGGTGATGCTCGGAGCGATCGAGGAACCGGCGATGTAGAAGCCGAGGAGGGCGCAGACGATGGCGTGGGAGACCTTTAGTCCGTCCCTGCGGAAGAAGAGAAAGGCGATGGTGCCGAACAGGACGATGCCGGAAATCGAGAGGATCACGGTCTGCTCCTCGGGGAGGGGGACAGGGACAGTGTCACGGAATGTGCCCTAATCGTGACAAAAAGTAATAGATGATGGAACGGCGCAAATGGGTGGTTTTCTCGGCCAATACCCACCTGTTTGTCGGGTGGGGGTATGCGAACCGCCCGGAACGGGGGCCGAGCGGCCCGGTGTACCGGCGCGGCGAGGTATTCCCCGGGGCCGGGCGGGAAGCTTCCGGGGGTGCCGGGAAGTTCGCTCGAATGGCCGCGAAACCTTCCCGTCCGCGTGTCGTGCGGGGGAATGCCGCGATCCGTCCGGCGTCCGCGGGCCGGACGCGCGCTGGATCGTCCGCGCACCGGGCCGCTACGGTGCGGTACGCGCGACCGACACACCGACGAGCTCCCGGGCGAGGCCCGGGGGCGACCGAGCCCAGGAGAGGCCCGCCATGACCGATGCCGCCAGCCAGCAGCCCGCCGACGCCCCGGACACCGAGGTGATCGAGCTCGCCGGGAAGCTCTTCGACGCGGCCCGGGCCGGTGACACCGAGACCCTCGCCGCCTATGTCGACGCCGGTGCGCCCGCCAACCTCACCAACGACCGCGGTGACACCCTGCTGATGCTCGCCGCCTACCACGGCCACGCCGCCGCCGTGACCGCCCTGGTGGCCCGCGGCGCCGACCCGAACCGGGCCAACGACCGGGGGCAGACCCCGCTGGCCGGCGCGGTGTTCAAGGGCGCCGAGGACGTGCTCACCGCCCTGCTGGAGGGCGGCGCCGACCCGACGGCCGGTACGCCGTCCGCCGTGGACACCGCCCGGATGTTCGGCAAGGAGGAGCTGGTCGCCCGGTTCGAGGGCCGCTGACCCGAGGTCGTAGGCTTTTCGACCATGGAGAGCATCACCGGGACCGCCGGCACGCGGGACAGCAAGGGCGACAGCATCGAGATCCGGATCACCGGCTACGGCCACCCGGACGCCCAGCGACTCTCGGCGGAGGTGCAGGAGGAGTACGTCCGCCGCTACGGCGAGGGCGACCTCACCCAGCTGCACCCCGACGACTTCGAGCCGCCGGCGGGCCTGTTCCTGATCGCCTACCTCGACGGTGAGCCGGTGGCCTGCGGTGGCTGGCGGGCCAAGCGGGCCGATCCGCACGGGCTGCGGGACGGCGACGCGGAGCTGAAGCGGATGTTCGTCGTCCCCGGGGCGCGCGGGCGGGGCCTCGCCCGGTTGGTGCTGCGCCGGCTGGAGCGGACCGCCGTCGAGGCCGGTCGGACCAGGTTCGTGCTGGAGACCGGCACCGAGCAGCCCGAGGCGGTCGCGCTCTACGGCTCCGAGGGGTACGACCCGATCCAGAAGTTCGGCATCTACCGCGACCACCCGCAGAGCATCTGCCTCGGCAAGGAGTTCGACGGCGTGCCCGCCGTCTGACCGGGCGCCCGCTGGGTAGGCTCCCGGCGGACCGGTGGCCGAGCGGGCGGGGGCAGGCATGGACGACCAGCCGGGGCGGTCCGCCGCCCCCCGCCCGCCCGCCGGGTTCGCCGCCCCCGGCGGGGAGTTGGCGCGGCTGATGACGGCCGGGCTGGGTCGTGTCGGGGCGGGCGGTGTCTGGGCCGTCGGTGACGCCGGGGGCGTGGTCGGGGTCGGCGCTGCCGGGGTGCTCGGCCAAGGTCCCTACGAGGGGCTGGAGATGGCGGCCGACACGCTCTTCGACCTCGCCAGCCTCACCAAGGTCATCGCCCTGTGGCCCTGTGCCGGCGTCCTGTGGCAGGCCGGCCGGCTGCCGCTCGACCGCCCGCTCGCCGCGTCCTGGCCGCGGGCCGCCGGGCAGCCGACCGGCGAGGTGACGGTTCGTCAACTCCTCACGCACACGGCGGGAATGCCGCTGCGCACCGAGTTCGAGCAGCGCTACGGGCGGGACCGGGAGTCGATCCGGTCCGGCGTCCTCGCCGCCCCGCTGCACCGCCCGCCCGGGACGGCCGTCGAGTACACCGACCGGGCGGCCGTGCTGCTCGGCGACCTGGTCGAGCACCTGGCCTGCGCTCCGCTGGACGTGCTGGCCGAGCGGGAGGTCTGGCGCCCGCTCGGGATGACCGACACCCGGTTCGGTCCGCTCGGCGCGGCGCAGACCGCCCGCACCGCTCCCACCGAGTACGACGAAGCCGTCGGGGCCCACCTGCGCGGGGTGGTGCACGACCCCTCGGCCCGGTTGCTCGGCGGAGTCTCCGGCAACGCGGGCGCCTTCTCCACCGCCCGCGACCTCGCACGCTTCCTCACCGCATTGCTCGACCCGCCGCCCGCCCTGCCGTGGGCCGGGCGTTGGACCGCCGAGTCGCTGCGCGAACAGACCGGCGGGCTCACCCCCGCGCGCGGGCTTTCCTGGCTCTGTGCCCCCGGCACCGACCCCGCCGAGGGAACCTTCGTCCACTACGGCTTCACCGGCACCGGGATCTGGGTCTCGCGCCGGCTCGGCCGCTGGGCGCTGCTGCTCACCAACAAGGTGCACTACGGCCGCGAGATCCAACCGCTCACCGACCTGCGCAACGCCTTCCGCCGGGCGGTCTTCGGGTAGCCGGCGCGTCCGCGGACGCGCCGGCCACCACCGCGCGGGCTCAGAGGAGGGTGCTCCAGTAGGACCAGAACCGGTTCAGGACCAGCAGCGCGATCACGGCGGCCCACAGCACCGGCGGTGCCCAGTGGTAGCGGGCGGCCTCGCGGACCACCGGCCGCCACCGGGGGCGGACCGGGATCACGCCGGACCGCAGGTTGTGCAGCGTGGTGTACCAGAACAGCGGCACCACCGTCGCCCAGACCACCATGCAGTACGGGCAGAGCGCGCCGATGTCGTACAGCGCCTGGTCGATCAGCCAGTGCACGAACAGCACGCCGGCCAGGGTGCCCGCCTGCAGGCCCAGCCAGAACCAGCGGCGGTAGGCGGCGCCGGCCAGCAGCCCGGCGCCGACCGCCGCCAGGGCGCCGAAGGCGGCCAGGCCGAGCAGCGGGTTCGGGAAGCCGAGGACCTCCGCCTGTTCGGTGCGCATCACCGAACCGCAGCTGATCACCGGGTTGAGGTTGCAACTGGGGACGTAGGACGGGTCCTCCAGGATGCGGAGCTTGTCGAAGGTCAGGACGGCCGAGGCGGCCAGTCCGAGGAGTCCGCCGAGGAACAGGAACAGGGCGAACGCCCGGCCCGCGCCGATCGGCGCACGGCCCGGCGGGGCGGCGGAGGTGGCGGCGGGACGGGGCGGGTTCACGGCAGTCGGGGCGGTCACGGCAGAGCACTCCGGTGGGTGTGAAGGGCCGGCCCGGCCGGGTGGTCGGCCGGGCCGGTGGTGCTCGCTACAGGCCCGCGGCCTGCTTCACCTGGGCGGTGAACTGCTCCGGCGTCACCGCGTTCTTCCCCGCGAACAGGGTGATCGGCTTGCCGTCCAGCTTGACCGTGGGCGTGCCCGTCACCCCGCTGTCGTTGAAGGCGTCCGCGACCTTCTTCGCCCACGGCCCGTACGTGCGCTCGGTGACCGCCTTGACGAAGGCGTCCGTCTTCAGACCGGGCACCTGGCCGGCCAGGTCCAGCAGGTGGTTGACGTCGCCGAAGCCGTCCTCGCGCTCGTCCGGCTGGTTGGCGTACAGCACGTCGTGGAACTGCTTGAACTTGTCGACGCCTTCGTTGAGCGCCGCGCCGACCGCGGCGAGCGCGGTGCGCGAGCCCTTGCCGCCGAGGTTCTTGTCGAGGAACGCGGCCAGGTGGTACTCCACCTTGACCGTGCCGTCGTCCGCCAGCTTCCGGACGGTGTCGCCGTTGGTGGTCTCGAAGGTCCTGCAGACCGGGCAGCGGAAGTCCTCGAACACCTGCAGGGTGTGGGCGGCGTCCGGCTTGCCGTACACGATCACGGTGCCGTCCGGGCCGGTGGTGTTGGCGGGGACGACCAGGGCGGTCGGGTCGGCGGCGGCGGACGAGGCGGACGCGTTGTCGCCGCCCGCCGCGTTGATCGCCAGCGCCGTACCGCCGGCCAGGGCGAGGACCACGACGATCGAGACGCCGACGACGATCCGCTGCCGGCGCTTGGCGGCGAGCCGCTCGCGCTGCTGGGCCTCCTGGATCCGCTCACGGGCGCTGACGCGCTGGGTCTGCTTGCGGCCGGGCTGCTGTTCGGTGGGCTGGGCCATGGTGGGTCAACTCCTGTACACGGCGCGCGGATGCGCGCGGGGTGCCCGCCTCGGCGCGGCGCTGGGCGCCGCGGGCGCGAAGGGGCTCGGGTCGGTGAACGCGGGAGTCGGGCGCGCTGCCTGCGGCTCGGTCGGCGGTCGCCGGGCGGAGCCGGGCGACGGGGTGTCCGGGCGCGTGGTGCCGGTCGGACGGGCCGGGGAGCCGGTCGGACGGGCGCGGTGCCGGGAGTCAGCAGGCAGGCGCGAAGGCCGGCGGACCGCGCCGCGGCGCGGGGCTGAGCACCACGGCCTCACGGCGCGGCCGGGGGCGGTCCGAGACCGGCAGCGGCACCCGCCGCACCGGCCGGGCCGGCGCCGGTGCCAGCAGCAGGAACAGCGCCCGCAGCGGGGCCGCGACCGACTGGCGCAGCACGCGCAGGGCCCGGGCCAGGCCGGACAGGGCGGCGTCGCCCAGCCTCAGCCAGGTGGCGGCGGCCAGCGCGACCAGCAGGTGGACCAGCAGGACCAGCAGCTGGGTGGCGGCGGGCGCGACCGGACCGGTGTGTCCCAGCGGACCGGAGAACAGCGAGCCGTCCACCGAGCCGCCGCCGCAGACCAGCAGGTTCATGCCGCGTGCGGGCGAGTGCCCGGCCCCGAGGACCGGGCCGCAGCCGGCCTGGCCCAGGTTGAAGGTCGTGTTGAGCAGCAGTTCGACCGGGACCAGCACGGCCGAGATGTGCAGCAGCCGCCGTTCCCCGCCGGCCAGCGCGGTGGCGACCAGGAAGACGACGGCGGTCGCGGCGGCCACCAGACCGAGCGGCAGCGGGCGACCGGTGATGACGACCTGCCCCAGGGCGGACAGCGGCACGGCGAGCGCGGTGAACACCGCGGCCCGCAGGGCCCTCGTCGCGGGGGTGGAAGTCGTCATGCCCCGGAGTATGCCACGACGCTTACACGCCGCACGAGGGTGCGTCGGCGGGTGACCGGCGACCGGCGAACAGATGGCCCGTCATCGGTCGTTCGTTTGCGCTACGGGGGTGGTGACTTCACCGGCGGGATGGGTTTGGGCGGAGGAGGCGGGCCGAAAGGGGCTCAGGGGCTGCCGCCGGAGGCGGAGGTGATCCGACAATCGGCCGATGGACCATGCCAGCGGTTCGGCGCACCCGCGTCCGCCAGCAGTCTCCACAGCGCACCTCTCCGGGGTCGCCCCCGCGCACGGCGCGACGTACGGGCCGGTCCGGCCGTCGCCGCCGGTGTCGCTGCCGCCGCCTTGGCCTCCCGCGCTGCCTTGGCCTCCCGCGCTGCCTTGGCCTCCCGCGCCGCCCTGGCCTCCCGGGCTGGCCACGCCACCGCCGGTGCCCGAGCCTCCGGTGCCGCCGGTCCCTCCTGAGCCGCCGTCCGTCCACCCGCCGCCGGCGCACTGTCCGATGCCGGTACCGGTGCACACGGCCGCGCCCGCGCCGACGTCGGCGCCCCCGCCGCCGGGCGCTCCGTCGGCCCGGCCACCCGCCCCGACCCGGTCCGCGGCACCCGGGCCGGCCGTCGCGCCGTCGCACCCGTCCTCCTCCGCGCCGCCACCGGCCCCGACCGTCGGACCGGTTCCGGCCGTCGCTCCGCACCCCGCGTCCGCCCAGGCCGTCACCCCGGCCGCGCAGCCGCCGCCACCGCGGCCGTTGTCACCGGCCATCACCGCGGCCCCCGGCCCGGTCGCGACGACCGCGATCGTCGGCGCACCGCCATCGCCACCGCCCCCGGCCGGCGGTCCGCCGCCCGCGCTCGAACCGGCCGTCTGGGCCACCGTCGTGATCCTCACCGTCCTGGTCCCGGCCGCGCTGGCCGCGGTCCTCGGCCACCATCCGACCTCCAGGAGCCGCAGGTGAACCCTGGCCCCCTGCTCAGCGCCGCCGCCGCCGTGACGCTCGCCGTCACGGCCCTCGCCGTCGCCCACCGGCTGCGCCCCGCCCTCCCGGAGGGGGAGGAGCCGCCCGAGCCGCACCCCGCGCTCGCCAGCATCGGCTCCGGACTGCTCTCCGGGTTCGTCCTGCTGACCGGTTTCCTGGTCGCCACCGGTTGGGCGGCCCGCACCACCGGTGTGGTCCCGCCCGGCGGGCTCTACGTCGCGGACCTGGCCGCCGGTGCCGCCGTCCTCGTCTTCCCCTCGCTCTCCGGGCTGCCGTTCACCGCGCGGCACGCCACCGCGGTCTGCTTCTTCGCCGCCCTCGTCGGGTACACGATGTCGCTGGCGCTCCAACTGAGGCCCTGATTGCGGTCCGGCCGGATCTCGGCCCCGGGCGGGCCGGGGCGGGGCCCGCCCGGGGCCGGCGGGCTAGCCTGGAAGGCGTCCCGCAGGCCCCGAGGCGAAGGGGTGAACGCGCATGGCCGCAGAGGTCGCCACCGTGGGCGCCGTGGTGCTCGACCGGATCGGGGAGCAGGCCGCGGTGCTGGCCGGCCTGGACGAGGCCGTGCGGGCGGACGAGCCGGACGCCGTGCACCGGATGCGAGTCGCCTGCCGGCGGCTGCGCAGCGCGCTGCGGACGTACCGGCGGCTGTTCGCACCCGGTGCGACCGACGAGCTGGTGGCCGAGCTGCGCTGGCTCGGGGCGGCCCTCGGCCGGGCCCGGGACCGCGAGGTGCTGGGCGAGCGGCTGGCGGCGCGGGCCCGGGAGCTGCCGGAGCCGTGCGGGCCGGAGCGGATCGCCCAGCTGCTGGAGCGGTGGGCGCGGGCCGAGTACCGCAGGGTCCGGCCGGAGGTCGTCGCGGCGCTGGACAGCCCACGCCGGCGGGCCCTGGCGGACGGCCTGGCCGCGCTGCTCGCCGCTCCGCCGCTGCGCGGGCGGGCCGGGCGGGCCGCCGTGCCGGAACTGGCCCGGGTGGCGGCCCGGGAGCAGCGGCGGACGGCGGAGCGGATCCGGTCGGCGACGGCCGCCGGTCCGGGGCGGGCGGCGGCGCTGCACGAGGCCCGGAAGGCGGCCAAGCGGGCCCGCTACGCGGGGGAGACGGCCGGGCCGGTGGCGGGTCGGGCGGCGCGGCGGTACGTCGAGCGGATGAAGGCCGTCCAGGAGGTGCTCGGGGAGCACCAGGACGCGGTGGTGGCGGCGGTGGCGGTGCGGGAGCGGGCGGCGGGCTCCGGCGAGGAGTTCGGGTACGGCGTGTTGTACGGGCTGGAGCTGGCGGCCGCCGGGGCGGCGCGGGCGGAGCTCCCGGCGGTGTGGGCGCGGGCGTCCGGCCGTGAGCTGGCCCGCTTCACCTGATCACGGCTCGGGGGACGGCCGGTGCGGTGGCCCGGTGCGGTGGCCCGGTGCGGTGGCCCGGTGCGGCAAACCGGTCGTCCGTCCGGTGGGAACCGGCCGGACGACCGGTAGGGGCCGGACCGCCCGGCGCGGCGGTCACCGGGGATCCGGTCCCACGGCGCCGGGCGGTCCGCCGCCGTCATTTCTGACGATGCGTCAACTGCGCCATGAGCGTGAGGACGGCGAAGCCCAGGATGACGGCGAGGCCGGGGTAGAACATGGACAGCTCGGTGCCCGGCATGATGACCGCGGTGACGACGGCGAGGCCGAACGCGCCGCCGACCTGCAGCGAGCTGTTGAGCAGACCGGCCGCGAGCCCCTGCTCCTCGTCCGCGATCCCGTTGGTGCCGGCCACCATCAGGGTCGCGATGCTGAGCGCGAAGCCCACGCCCCACAGCACCGACGCGGGCAGCAGGATCCGCCAGAGGTCCGGCTCGGGGCCGATGAAGAGCATCAGCAGGTAGCAGGGGAGGAAGGCCACCAGCCCGACCATCAGCACCTTGGTCACGCCGAACCGCTCCATCAGGGCGCCGAGCTTGGGGCCGATGATGACCACCATGAGGCCGGCCGGCAGCAGTACCAGGGCCATCTGCCACGGCTTCCAGCCCTGGAGGTCCTGCAGGTAGAGCGCGAGCAGGAACTGGAAGCCCATCGCGCCGCCGTACAGCAGCGCGATGCTGATGTTGGCGCTCACCAGGCTGCGGTTGCGGAAGATGTCGAGCCGGATCAGCGGGTCCTTCACGCTGCGCTCGATGACCAGGAACGCGGCCAGCAGGGCGGCGGCGAGGGCGAATCCGCCGATCGTCCGCAGCGAGCTCCAGCCGGCCTCGGGGGCGGAGGTCACGGTGAAGACCAGCAGCAGCGTGCCGGTGAGCAGGGTCGCGGCGCCCCCGATGTCGAGGCGCGGCCGCTCGGTGCGCGGCGGGTCCGGCGGCAGGAAGCGCAGCGCGCCGATGAGCAGCAGGATGGAGAGCGGGATCGGCAGGATGAAGATGGATCGCCAGTTCAGTGCGGCGAGCATGCCGCCGACCAGCAGGCCGGAGGAGTAGCCGGAGGCCTCGAAGACGTTGAAGATGCCGAACGCCTTGTTGCGCTGGGGGCCTTCGGGGAACGTCGTGGTCAGCAGCGACATCGCGGCCGGGGCCGCGAAGCCGGCCGCCATGCCCTTGACGAAGCGGGAGACGATCAGCAGCATCGAGCTGTCGGCGAGCGCGCCGAACAGCGAGACGACCGCGAAGGCCGCCATGGCGATCACCAGCACCCGCCGCCGGCCGAACAGGTCGGCGACCCGCCCGCCCAGCAGCAGGAAGCTGCCGAAGGCCAGGATGTAGGCGCCGACCAGCCACTGTGCGGTGGCCGCGGTCATCCCGAGCTCGTTCTGGATCTCAGGGATCGTCACCACGATCATCGAGACGTCGAGCCCGTCGAGCAGGATCACGCCGCTGAAGATCAGCAGCGACACCCATAACCGTGCCGACCAGCGCAGGGAGTCCTGCTGGACCTCGGGTACCGCCGTCTCGGGCGTTGCCTCGGATGTCGCCAAGGCGTCGCCTCCCGTCCGGTGTTCACTCGGAGCCGAGCTGCCTGACATGGGCACGTCCCTCCCATTAGAATGATCTTGAGCGCGCTCAACCCGCGTCCGCGATAATTGTGTGCGCGCTATATTGCATAAGCTTGATGCTGCCCTAAGTAACCAGACCTTCGCAAGGCGAACACGGCAAGCGTGTCAACTACCGCTCTCCGGGCCGGGTCGGCCGGTCGGGGGAGGCGTCGTTCGGCCGCTCCGCACCCACCGGGGCCGGGGCGCCGCCGTCCCGTCGGGCCGCTCCCGTCGGCACCGCCCGGTCGGCAACAAGACCGCAGGCGAAGGACTTTGCGCCCGCCCGGGAGAACTCGTCGTGCGGCGGCCGGCAAACGGCCGACCTGACAGATCGTCGTTCGTTTGTTCAGGAACCCGGTTCGGCTCTGGTTAGCATCGGGGCACGAACTCGGAGCGACGGACGGATCGTCCGGAAGAAGAGTGTGCCGTCGTCGGCGTGCAGGCCGACGAGCACCGGTCCTTCGAATTCCAGCCACAA
Source organism: Kitasatospora sp. NPDC059327 (assembly GCF_042752535.1). Lineage (NCBI taxonomy): Bacteria > Bacillati > Actinomycetota > Actinomycetes > Kitasatosporales > Streptomycetaceae > Kitasatospora > Kitasatospora sp. NPDC059327. Next base: position 12,204 of record NZ_JBHYYB010000039.1, read on the forward strand.
CAGTCTGCCAGCGATGCGATGCGGAGACCCAGAATGCGGCTTGCGCAAACGTTAGCAAATGTCATGCGGCGCCACACGGATCGCCCCGCAATCGGCGAACGCGCGAAGGAGTTCGTGCGGGACGCCGACACCGGCCGCGTTTCGCTCCGCCTCCTGACGCACTACGAAACGACCAGCTACAGCGAACTCTGGGGGCGGGTCCGCGCGGTGGCCGCGGAATGGCACCGCCACCCGGATCATCCCGTGACGCCGGGCGAACGGATCGCCCTCCTCGGCTTCGCCAGCGGCGACTACGCGGTGGTCGACCTGGCCTGCAACTACCTCGGCGTGGTCAGCGTCCCGTTGCAGACCAGCGCCCCGCTCCCGCAACTCGCCTCGATCGTCGAGGAGACCGAGCCCTTCGTCGTCGCGGCCAGCATCGAGCGGCTGCACGTCGCGGTCGACCTGCTGCTGGCGAACTCCTCGGCCCGCCGGCTGGTCGTCTTCGACTACCACCCCGAAGTCAGCGACCAGTTCGAGAAGTTCACCGCGGCCCGGGAGCGCCTCGCGCAGGCCGGCCGCGAGGTGGCCGTCGACACCCTGGCGGAGGTCGTCGGCCGCGGGTCCGCGCTGCCCGAGGCGCCGTTGTTCGTACCCGAGGACGACGACGACCCACTGGCCATGCTCATCTACACCTCGGGCAGCACCGGGACGCCCAAGGGCGCGATGTACACCGACCGGCTGCTGAGCGCGATGTGGGGCGGCGCCTGGTCGAAGCTGTTCTCCGACATTCTCGCGATCAATATCAACTACATGCCGATGAGCCATGTCGCCGGACACTCGTCGCTGAAGAACACCCTTGCCCGCAGCGGGATCAGTTACTTCACGGCGAGCAGCGACATGTCGACCTTCTTCGAGGACATCGCGCTGGTCCGGCCCACCGAACTGTCGCTGGTGCCACGGGTCTGCGAAATGCTCTACCAGAAGTACCAGAGCGAACTCGACCGGCGGGTGCTGGCCGGCGCCGACCGGCGGACGGTCGAGGCGGACGTCCTGACCGAGATGCGGGAGAAGCTCCTGGGCGGCCGGCTGGAGTGGGCCAGTTGCGGCTCCGCCCCGCTCTCCGCCGAACTGCGGGTGTTCGTCGAGGCGCTGCTGGGCTTCGAGTTGACCATCATCTACGGCTCCACCGAGGCCGCCGCCGTCTCGGTCGACGACAAGCTGCTCCGCCCGCCGGTGATCGACTACAAGCTGGTCGACGTACCCGAACTCGGCTACTACCGGACCGACTCGCCCCACCCGCGGGGGGAGTTGCTGCTCAAGTCCGAAGCGATCGTGCCCGGGTACTACAAGCAGCCCGAGCTGTCGGCGGAGATCATCGACGAGGACGGCTTCTACCGGACGGGCGACATCGTCGCGGAGCTCGGGCCGGACCGCTTCACCATCCTGGACCGCCGCAAGAGCGTGCTGAAGCTCTCCCAGGGCGAGTTCGTGGCCACCGCGCGACTGGAGTCCGAGTTCGCGGCCGGCCCGTTGGTCCGGCAGATCTTCGTCTACGGCAACAGCGAGCGGTCCTATCTGCTGGCCGTGGTGGTGCCCACACCGGCCGCCCTCGAACAGTTCGGCGACGCGCCGGAACACCTCCGCCAACTGCTGAGCGAATCGTTTCAGCAGATCGCCAGGGACGCCGGGCTGAACTCCTACGAGATCCCGCGCGACGTCCTGATCGAGACCGAGCCCTTCGGCCAGGCGAACGGTCTGCTCTCGGACCACCGCAAGCTGCTGCGCCCCCGGCTCCAGGAGCGGTACGGCAGGCAGCTGGAGGAGCTGTACGCCGACATCTCCGCCCGGGAGAGCCGGGAACTGCTGGAACTGCGCCGTACGGGCGCCGACCGGCCGGTGCTGGAGACCGTCCAGCGGGCCACCCGGGCGCTGCTCGCGGGCTCCGCCGTCGAGGTCGGCCCCGCCGCGCACTTCCGGGACGTCGGCGGGGACTCGCTGACCGCCGTCTCCTTCTCCAACCTGCTCCACGACATCTTCGGCGTGCGCGTCCCCGTCGACACCGTGATCAGCCCGGCCTACGACCTCCAGCAGCTGGCCGGTTACATCGAGACCAAGCGCGCCACCGGCCCGCAGGGCACCACCTTCGCCTCGGTGCACGGCGAGGACGGTGCCACGGTGCACGCCAAGGACCTGACGCTGGACAAGTTCCTCGACACCCGGACGATCGCCGACGCCCGGACCCTGGCACGGCCGGCCGGCGAACCCCGGACCGTGCTGCTGACCGGCGCGAGCGGCTACCTCGGCCACTTCCTCTGCCTGGAGTGGCTGGAGCGGCTGGCCCCGCTCGGCGGGACGCTGATCTGCGTCGTCCGCGGACGGGACGCGGAGGCGGCCCGCGCGCGCCTCGACGAGTCCTTCGTCAGCGGGGACGAGGAACTGGTGCGCCGCTACCGGGAGCTCGCCGACGGGCACCTGGAAGTCCTGGCGGGTGACATCGCGGAGCCGCGGCTGGGCCTGGACGACACGACCTGGAAGCGGCTGTCCGACGAGGTGGACGTGATCGTCCACGCCGGCGCCCTGGTGAACCACGTCCTCCCGTACAACCACCTGTTCGAGGCCAACGTGGTCGGGACGGCCGAGCTGATCCGACTGGGGCTCACCGGCCGGATCAAGCCCTTCACCTACATCTCCAGCGTGGCCGTCGCCACCTCCCGGGCCGGTCAGGCCCTGGACGAGGACTCCGACGTCCGGACCGCCCTGCCCGTCCAGCAGACCGACGAGGGCTACGCCGGCGGGTACGCGACGAGCAAGTGGGCCGGCGAGGTGCTGCTCCGCGAGGCGCACGAGCGGTGCGGGCTCCCGGTCACCACGTTCCGGTCCAACATGATCCTCGCGCACAGCCGCTACGCCGGGCAGCTGAACGTCCCGGACCAGTTCACCCGGCTGCTGCTCAGCGTCATCGCCACCGGCATCGCGCCGCACTCGTTCTACCGCACCGACGACGGGGGCCGCCGTCGGCGGGCGCACTACGACGGGCTGCCGGTGGACTTCACCGCCGCCGCCGTCGTGACCCTGGGCGGACTGAGCGCCGAGGGCTACCGGACCTTCAGCCTGGTCAACCCCAACGACGACGGGATCTCCCTCGACAGCTTCGTGGACTGGCTGGCCGAGGCGGGGCACCGGATCGAGCGGGTCGCCGACTACGACGACTGGTTCGTCCGGTTCGAGGCCGCGCTGCGGGCCCTGCCCGAGGGGCAGCGCCAGCACTCGGCGCTGCCGCTCGTCCACGCGTTCCGGCAGCCGGAGGACGCGGTGCCCGGCTCGGTCATCCCCTCCGACCGGTTCCGGGCCGCCGTCCGGGAGGCCGGGATCGGGCCGGCGCGGGACATCCCGCGGCTGTCGTCGGCCTTCATCGCCAAGTACGCCGCCGACCTGAAGCTGCTCGGCGAGCGCCTCGGCTGGTGAGTCCGCGGTAGCGGGGGCGGCCGGCGGCGGCCGTGCGACACCGCCGTGCCGCCCCCGCGCCCCGCGCCCCGGGCCCGTCCGGAGCCGGACGGGCCCGGGCGCAGCAACGAACCATGCTCATCGGACATCGACACCTGGAGAAGAGAACCATGGAGCAGACATCCGAGAAGTTCGAGGAGCGCTACGACCTCGGACGCCGTCTCGTCGAGCAGCTGGGCACCGACGGGACCGAGCCCACCACGTTCGAACTGCTCGGCCTGGAATGGGACTTGATCCCCGGCACCTATGAGCCGCGGCAGGGTACCGGCACCGAGTGGTACACCGGCGCCATCCCCTACCCCGAGGGCGGCAGCTTCCTGGAGATCGGCTGCGGGGCCGGCGTCACCGCGGTCTGGGCGGCCCTGCACGGCTGTGCCCGGGTGACCGCCACCGACATCACCGACACCGCGGTCGACAGTGCGGCCCGCAACGCCGAACGGCACGGTGTCGGCGACCGGGTGCGGGTGCTGCGCAGCGACGTGTTCGACGCGCTCGACCCCGAGGACCGCTTCGACACCGTCTTCTGGAACTGCAGCGTCTTCGAGGCGCCCACGGACTTCGAGTTCACCCAGGACGTCGAGTGGGCGATCTTCGACCGCGGGTACAGCGCCCTCGGCCGCTACCTCGCCCAGGTGCACGACCGGCTGCTGCCCGGCGGCCGGGCCCTGGTGACCTTCAACAGCTTCGGCGACGCCGGCCGGCAGGCCCAACTCGCCGCCGACACCGGCACCTCGCTGACGCTGCTGGGCAGCGCGGACCGGCAGCTGGCGGGGTCGGACGTCACCTACAAGCTCTTCGAGATCCGCCGGCTCGGGCGCTGACCGCGCGCCGTCCGAGGCGGCGGAATCCCCGTACACCCGGTCGCCCGGAGGGCCGGCCCCCCCCCGGGGGCCCGGCCCCCCCGGCGCCGAGGCGTGCGGGGGCGGGGGCGCCGCGCCGGGGCCCGCGGCCCCCGGCCGCGGGGCGGCCGGCCCGCGGGC
>NZ_JBHYYB010000039.1:16679-50069 GCF_042752535.1 Kitasatospora sp. NPDC059327
TTTCCGCCGGCTGGGGCGCTCCCCGCGCGCGGTCCGCGGCGGCGCAACCCCCGAACCCCGGGTCCCCGGGCGGGCCGGCCCGCATCGTCGGGCCGGCCCTCCGGGCGACTTCGCTTGCGGGGCCGGGGCCGGCCGCGCGGGAGCCGGCGCCGTGCGGACCGGGTCGGCCTCGACGGCGGCCCCGGGAGCGGCATATTCCGGCAGCACGAGCATTCCGGCGGACCGCCGAAGGGCTCGAACGGATGGGCGGGCAATTCGAGTCCGAGCACGCTCCGGATCATTACGTTCCGTACATGGAGAGTTGCAGGCGTGATAGAATCCGACCCCGTGCATGTGAATGCGCGCAGGTCGTTCGGGCCGGGGGCGGCGGCCCCGGCAGCAGTTTCCTCCGGGTGCCGATCCAGGCCGATCCGGACCGGGCACGATCCACCCCGGCGCGCGTTCTGCCGGGCATGATCCGGCCGGACCGCGTGACGGCTGCCGGAATCAGCGCCTCCATTGTCGCCCCGCGGCGTACTTCCGTGCGTTTCACCCGTCGCTCACCACTTTTCCGGAGCGCTCCCATGGCCAAGCAGAATCGTGCCGTCCGCACACGGCAGGAACTGATCCGTTCTGCCGCAGAGACCTTCGCCCGATCCGGATTCGCGGAATCCTCCATTACGCAGATCTGCGTCCGGGCCGGTCTCAGCCACGGTGCGCTGCACTTCCACTTCGGGAACAAGCGGGCGCTCGGGGAGGCGGTCGAATCGGCCGCCGCGGAAACCCTGTTGCACATCACCGGCAACATTCCCCTGCGGCACCCCGCGCCACTCCAGCTGCTCGTCGACACCTCGCACACCCTGGCCCAGCGGCTCTCCCACGACGCCGTGCTGCGGGCGGGGTTCTGTCTCGGCAGCGACGCGACCTGGCCGGGCGGCGCGAACCTGTGGCAGCAGTGGCAGGACTGGGTGCAGCTGATGCTGACCGTCGCCCGGGCGCAGGGCAGTCTGGCCGCCGACATCGTGCTCGACGAGGCCGTGGCCGCCATCACGGCCGTCATTGCCGGCCTGGAGGTGCTGGGGCGGCGCGATCCCCAGTGGCACTCGCGTCAGGCGGTCGCGCCGTTCTGGCGGCTGATGCTGCCGCAGCTCGCGACGGCGGAGGCGCGGGCCGGGATCGACCCGGAGGGCAGCTGTCCGGAGCCGCCGGGGGCGGGGGAGCGGCCGCGGGGCGCGGACTGGTCAGACGGCGGCGGCCGGGGGGCCGCGCAGCCCTGCGGCGCGCTGTCGTGCTGCTGACGGCCGGGCCGGGGCGGGCGGTGGTGGCGCCGGTCCGCCGGTCCGCGCCCGGGCCGGGTGCGGGCCACCCGTTCCCCGCGCCGGCCGACCGGACATCCGTCCTGGTCCTTCCTGGCCGCCGCCGTCGCCACCCCCGCTCCCGCCGACTGCCCCCGGCGTCCGGTCAGGCGGGCCGTTCGCGCCGGTTGGCCAACGCGACGACCGCGTGGGCGGCCGAGGCCAGCGTGACGTGACGGTGCCAGCCGCTGAACGAGCGCCCGGTGAAGTCACGGATGCCCACCCGGTCCGCGATCTCCGTGAAGTCCTGGTCGACCTTCCCGGTGAGCCGGCTGAGCCGGACCAGGGTCGCCGCGGACACGGCGGTCAGGTTGGTCAGCCACAGCTCGGCCGGCCAGTGCCCGCCCTCCTCGCCGATGCCCAGCAGCAGGAGCTCCCCGCCCGCCGCGGTCTGGCCGACACCGGCCGCGGCCGGGGAGGCGGGGGAGACCGACGGCAGACCGACGCGGATGGTCGCGGCCAGGGCCGGCCGTGCCGCGGCGTGCGGCCCGGGCTCCCTCCCCGGGACGGGCCGGCGCATGTCCTTGGCCAGGCTCATGACGCGGTGGGCCGGCAGCGGCCTGCCCCCGGAGCCGGGCAGCACGGAGTCCAGGACGGCGAGTCGGAGGTCGCCGCCGACCCGGGCGAGCAGCGGCACACCGTGCGCGTTGAGCTTCCCGAAGATCGTCATGGCCTGTGACTCGCCGATGTCGAGGACCACGGGCCGCACCGGCAGACCCCACCCCGCGGTGGTCTCCAGGCAGGCCTCGATCATGCCCTCGCCCAGGGTCTCCACGCCGACCTCGTCCGGGATCGACACCTGACTGCGCCGCAGATCGTCCGTGAGCCAGACCTCGGGCAGGTGGAGACGCCAGTTGACCGGGGTGCTCAGCTCCTCCGAGGCCGCCCAGACGCCGATCGCGTGCTGGGCGTTCAGCACCTGCCCCAGGGTGGGGAAGAAGTGCCGCTCCACGCCGACCGAGTGCCGGCCGGTCTTGGGGATGATCATCGGCTGCACCACCCAGGCCTGCGGGGCGGCCGCGCCGACCAGATAGTGCGCCAGGGCCCGGCGGATGGGCACCCAGTCCCAGGTGGAGCTGCAGATGAAGTGGTGCAGGTTCTGCTCCGACGCCGGCTTGCCGAGCAGTGCCGCGATGTTCCGGATCGACTTGCGTCCCTCCGTCTCCAGCAGGCCGCGCAGGTACTGCATGCCCTTTCTGCACTGGTCGCTGCGGGAGAGCGAGGTGAAGAGGATCGAGCAGAGGTCGGTGAGCAGGACGTCGTGGGAGCCGGGCGGGAACGGTGTGCGGGCGTGCGGTAGCGGGCCCGGCCCGGGCGGTCCGGCCGCCACCGCCGGTTCCTCGGCGGCGGTCGCGGGTTCTTCGGGCCCCGGCCGGGGTGGTGACGTCTCGCCGGTGGCGAGAGTGCCGGCCCGGGTCGGACGTGCCTGGGCCGGACCCGCGGGAGCGGCGGTGGACGGCCCGGCCGGGCCCGGCGCGGTGCCGCTCGGGGCGGACGGTGGGAATCCGGTGGGGTTCGCGGGACGGGCGGAGGGCTTCGACCGGTCGTTGTCGCCGACCGGAGCCTTGACGTGCCGTCGCTGTGCCAACGTCTGGGTGCTCAAGTCGTCTCCGTAGTCGTGGTCTTCGGGGGAGCGTGCCGGACCGCGGTGGCAGGGGCCCCGGCTCGCGGTGACCGGACCGGGGCGCACGGGGGCGCGACCCGGAACGGCTCCGGCCGGGACACCGGTCGGGCTCGCGGGGGGGGGGTGCGGTGGGGCGGGCCGGGAACGGGACGGCAGCCCGGCGGGCCGTCGCCGGAGGTGTGTCCCGCGGGCGACGGCCGGCCGCCGGAGGGCGCGGGGTGCCGACCTCCTCAGCGCCGGAGTGGACGGGCCCGGCGGTCGAGCCGCGGTCGATCGGGGTGGATGGAGAACGGGCCGCTGAGCGGACGCCCATCCTGTGTCGTCGGCACTGCTCGCCGACCGGTCGGCGAGCAGTGCCGGGAAGGTCGGGTGAGGGTCAACTCCACGGTGTGCACTCCTGTTCCGAGGTCGGCGGCGGTCATGGCGGCCTGGCGCGCCGCTCCATGACAGTAAGGAGCGAACGGGGCCGATGCCATCGCACGCGGAGCGAGAGTGTCACGTTACCGGACAGTAGTCCTGTGAAGTCGGGACGGTCGGGTCAGCTCCCGGCGCGGCCGCCGCGCGTCACCGGCCCGCGTGCCTCCAGAGTGGCGATCAGATGGGCGACCGAGGCCAGCGTGATGTGCCGGTGCCAGCCCGGGAACGACCGCCCGCCGAAGTCCCGCACCCCCACGCGCTCGGAGATCGTGGTGAAGTCCCGCAGCACGACGCCCGGCAGCCGGGTGAGTCGCAGTGCGGTGAGGACGCAGGGCGCGTCGGCGTTGGTGAGCCACAGCCGCCGGCGCGGGCGTCCGACCGGGCGCCACTCGCCCAGCAGCAGCATCCGCTCACCGCGCGACGACGAGGTCAGCACGGGGATCGCCACCGCCGTGGTGGGCCCGTCGCCCGGATTGACCTGTCGGCGCAACCGCGGCAGGGACTCGGCGAGTTCGCCCGCCGTCCGCCCCCGGCCGCTGTAGCTGGGCAGCTCGGTCCGGTCGAGCCGCAGCGGTGCCTGCGGACCGATCCGCACCACGAACGCGACCCCCATCGACGCGAGGAAGCGCGCCACCGAGACGGCGTCCACCTCGGCGACGTCCACCACGACCGGGCCGCGCAGCACACCGATCGCCTGGACGTTGGCCACCGCCGTCCGGACGCAGTCCTCGATGGTGGCGACCGCCGCGTCGGCGGGAACGCTCGCCCGCTCCCGCAGCGGGTCGGCCAGCCAGCGGGCGGACAGCCGCAACTGCCAGTCGACGGGAACGGCGGAATGCCCGGAGGCCAGCCAGGCCCCCACCGCGTGCTGCCCGTTGACGATCCGCCCCAGGGGCAGGACCTGCTGGTCGATGCCGACCGAATGGGATCCGGCCTTGGGTATCAGGATCGGTCTGACCACCCAGGCCTGCGGAGCCAGCGTCCGCCGCACCTGGTGGGCGAGGGCGTGCCGCACCGGCATCCACTCCCAGGGGGAGGCGCTGATGAAGTGGTGGACGCTCTGCTGCGCCGCGACGCCGTCGAACTGCGCCGCGATGCCGCGTAAGGTCTTGCGCCCCTCCAGCGCCAGCAGGCCCCGGACGTACTGCTCCGCCTTGAGCCGCTGCCCGCTGCGCCGCAGCGAGCCGAACAGCTGGGCGCTGAGCTCGGGGTCGAGCGCCGTCGCGGGGGTCGGCTCCTCGGTCGTGCCGACAGATTGGTGCAGGTGTCGCATGGTTGATCCCCCTGTGGTCCGCCACCCCAGCCGACCGGACGGACCACCACCCCGCATCGGTGGCGCCCGGCTCGAACTCCCAAAAGAGGACTGCTGTCCTGTTCTATTTTATACAGGCTGGTGTGGGTGGTGGCTGCCCTGCTGCGCGGCGGAACCGCCGCGGTCGTCCGCGGGGATTCCGTGCCGGCCGGCCGGCACGGTGGCCGGCCGCCGTGCCGGGCCGGGGCGGGTCGGGGGCGATCGTGTCCCGGTCGGGCCGGTCGGCCGGAATCAGACCACCGGTGACGGGGCCTCAGGCCGACCGGCCTCCTCCAGGAGGCGCTTCGCGCGATAGGGGGAGGAGTCCAGCCGGGCCAGCACGCCGGGGCTGGCGACATTGGGGAGGACGAGCGCGAACAGGTTCGAGATCTCCTGGGACAGCGTGTGCTCCGGCAGCGTCTCGGTGATCAGCTGGACTCCGGTCCACGCCCCGACGAACAGCCGGGCGGTCTCCGCCGGGTCGACGTGGGCGAGCAGTTCACCCCGCTCCTTCGCCTCGGTCAGCAGCTGCTGCCCGACCTCGATCCAGTCGGGCCACCGAGTGCCGAACAGGCCACGGGACTTGACGTCGACGGACAGCCGGATCGCGGCGCTCAGCATCGGCTCCCGGGGCAGCCGGTGGGCGAGCAGGAGGGCGAGGTCCACCCACTCCTGCAGCTTGAAGGCCTGCGGGGCGAGCCCCTCCATGGTCACCGCCTCGGCCAGCACGCCGCGGGCCAGCTGCTCCTTGGTGGTGAAGTGGAAGTAGAGCCCGCCGCGGGTGAGTTGGATCCGTTCGATGAGGCCGCCGATGGTGGTGGCGTCGTACCCGAGCTCGTTGAACATCTCGGCCGCGGCCTCGAGGATCAGTCGACGGGTGTTGATCGCGCGCTCCTGCCTTGACACTTTATGCCTCCGCTGCATTCTCTTTACCATTGCTTGAACTAGACTTGCTCGCGGTTCGAAACCGACCGGAGAACCGGTACTTGAATAGCACAGTCCGCTGAGCTGTGCTGACCCGTCAGACCAAGGGGGGGCCTTGCAAGACGTCACTCTCGCGCCACGTTCATCCACTCCTTCGCCGACTCTCCTCGGCGCCTACGCACACCTTCGACGCGAAACCTCCATCCTGGTCACCGGCTGGGAGCGGCTGGGGGCCGACGAGTTCGGGCTGGACGTCAGATGGCCGGCCGTCCGGCTGGACCTGCCGTACGACCCGCGCATACTCGCCCAGACCATCCGGCAGAGCGGCCTGGTCGTCGCGCACGCCGAGTACGACGTACCGCTGACCCACCAAACCGTACTGAGCACCCTGGACTTCACGATCGACCCGGACTTCCGGCTGCCACGCGGCCGCAGTGCCACGCTGGACGTACGGGTCACGGTGTCGGCAGCCGACCGGGGCCGACGAGCCGTCAGCTCGCTGCGGATGGGCATCCTGGTCCGGTGCGACGGCGCCGAGGTGGCCCGGGCGGACTCCGAGTTCGGCTGGATCTCGCCCGCGGCCTACCGGCGGGTGCGGGGTGACGGTCTCGGGGTGGACTGGGGTGCCTGGTCGTTGCCGGAGCCGATATCCGCCGACCACGTGGGCCGGCTCCGCGCCACCGAGGTGGCCCTCGCGCCGGGTGACCGGCCGCACCGCTGGCTGCTGCGCAACGACCCGGCCAACCACCTGCTCTTCGACCACCCGGTGGACCACGTGCCGGGCCTGGCGCTGCTGGAGGCGGCCGCCCAGGCCGCCCAGGCCCTGCAGGGGCCGGTGTCCTTCCTGCCCGCCGGCGTCGCCACCAGGTACCGGCGCTACGTCGAGTTCGACCGCCCGTGCTGGATCGAGGCCGAGTGGGCGCCGGCCGGCCACCCCGCGCTGTCCGCCGTCCGGGTCACGGGCACACAGGACGGGGAGCCGGCCTTCCGGGTCGAGTTCAACGGGGTGAGGCGGTGACCGGACCGCCGCCGGACCGCCGCGGGCGGTTCACTGGTTGACGAAGCCGCCGTCGACCGGCAGGACGGTGCCGGTCAGGAAGGGGCAGCGGTCGCTCAGTAGCCAGGCCGCTGCCTCCGCGATCTCCTCCGGAGCCGCCGTGCGCCCCTGCGGCGTCAGCGAGTTGGCCAGATCTTCGAGGCCCGGGTTGCGGCCGAACCAGTCGGCCGTGATCTCGCTGCGGGTGGTTCCGGGGGCGACCGCGTTCACCCGGATGCCCTGCTTGGCGTACTCGTCGGCGGCGGCCCTGGTGAAGCCGATGACCGCGTGCTTGGAGGCGATGTAGGGGGCGGCGGTGGGGATCGCGACCAGGCCGCCCACGCTGCTGTTGTTGACGACGCTGCCCCGGCCGTGGTCCAGCATCGCCGCTATCTCGTACCGCAGGCAGTTGAAGACGCCGCGCACGTTGGTGTCCATGACGGTGTCGTAGACGTCGTCCGTCATCAGGTGCAGCGGGGTGCGGTCGCCGCCGATCCCCGCGTTGTTGAAGGCCGCGTCGAGCCGCCCGTACTCGGCCACCGCGAAGTCGACGGCCCTGGCGGCGTCCGCCGCGACGGAGACGTCGCCCACCACGTACCCGGCGCGGACCCCCTTGTCCCGCAGTTCGGCGGTCAGCGCGGCCAGGCGCTCCTCCCGGCGGGCGGTGAGGACCACGGTGGCGCCCTCCCGGGCGAACACGCGGGCCGCCGCCGCGCCGATGCCGCTGCTCGCGCCGGTGATGAGGACGACTTTGCCGGAGAGGAGATCGTTATCCATGACCGCAGTCTCGCAGGCCGCCGCCCGAGGGGGTACGAACTTCGCCAGTCTGCCGACCGCCAGGGTGATATGACGTCACGTCACCTGTCCCGGTAGTGAGTTCCTTCGGGCCGATCGTCGCCGCCGCCGGTCGGTGATGCTACGTGCCCGCAACGACCTGATGGACTATTCGTCACCTGACGAACTACTGGTCACCTGACGAACTGCCGGTCACCTGACGAAGTGCGGTGACGAACGTTGGCGGTATCCCCGTTCCGTTACATGATGTAGGCCGTTGCGGGGGGTCGCCGACGGTTCGGTGCCGATTGTCCGGGGCACCGCGGTTCAGCCCGTCTTCTCCGCCCGCCGCTCTCGTGTTCCAACGACGTTCACGCAGGACGAACGAGGAGATCCCCGGTTCCGCCGACCCTGCGGCGACTGCCGGCCCTGGTCCGCGTGGATGCGATTTCCGGCTCCGTTGACAGTTGCGCGAAATGCCCGCCTGCTCGGCCGTGGGGCGAACCGCGCCCATCGCCCGTTCGCGATTTGGAGAAATCGGTGGAAAGTACTCTGCTCGATATCCGACTTGAAAGCGCGTTGCAGCAGCCGCCCTGGGAAGACGCGGCACTGGTCCGACAGGTCCGGAAGGAACTGGCCACCCGCCCCGCGCTCGTCGAGGCCGAGGACGTCCGCACGCTGCGCGCGCTGCTGGCCCGGGTCGCCGCGGGCGAGGCCCATGTGGTGCAGGCGGGCGACTGCGCGGAGGACCCGGCCGAGTGCACCTCCGGCTACGTGGCGCGCAAGGTCGGCGTGCTCGACCTGCTCGCGGGAGCGCTCCAACTGGACACCTGCAAGCCGGTGATCCGCGTCGGCCGGATCGCCGGCCAGTTCGCCAAGCCCCGCTCCAACCCCACCGAGCGGGTCGGCGATGTCGAACTGCCGGTCTACCGGGGGCACATGGTCAATAGCCCGGAGCCCGACCCCGAGCTGCGGCGCCCGGACCCCTTGCGTCTGCTGACGGGCTATCAGACCGCTTATGACGTCATGGGACACCTGGGCTGGCGCAGCCGCGGCGGGCCGCTCGCCGTCGGGTCGCCCGTCTGGACGAGCCACGAGGCGCTGCTGCTCGACTACGAGGTGCCCATGCTGCGCCGGGACGACGAGGGGCGGCTGCTGCTCGCCTCCACGCACTGGCCCTGGATCGGCGAGCGCACCCGGCAGGTCGACGGGGCCCATGTCACGCTGCTCGCCGAGGTGGCCAACCCGGTGGCCTGCAAGGTCGGTCCGACGATGACGGTCGACGAGCTGCTGGCCCTGTGCGAGCGGCTCGACCCCCGGCGGGAGCCGGGCCGGCTCACGCTGATCGCCCGGATGGGCGCCGAGGCGGTGACCGAGCGGCTGCCCGCCCTCGTCGCCGCCGTCCGCGGCGCGGGGCACCCGGTGATCTGGCTCACCGACCCGATGCACGGCAACACGGTCAGTACCCCGGACGGGCTCAAGACCCGTTTCGTGCGGACGATCTCCCACGAGGTCAGGGAGTTCCGGCTGGCGGTCCGCGGCGCGGGCGGCACGGCGGGCGGACTCCACCTGGAGACCACCCCCGACGACGTGACCGAATGCGTCCACAGCGAGGCCCGGATCGACGAGGTCGGGGCCACGTACACGAGCTTCTGCGACCCGCGGCTCAACCCGGGACAGGCCCTCGCCGTGGTGTCGGCCTGGTGGCTGACCGGCCGGTCGGCCCCGGTGGGCGCGGCCGGGGTCCAGGGCTGACCCCCGGCCCGACCTCCCGCCGCCGCGACGCAGAACCGGGCCCGGCCCGGCACCACGGCGCCACCGCCCCCCGGTGACCGTGGTGCCGGGCCGTCCCACCCCACCGGCGCCGGCCCGGCCGCACCGACGCGGCCGGCCACGCCGGCGATTCGATCCAGCAGATCCAGGAGAGGAAGGCCATGGCGGGCATACCCCCCATCGCGCCGTACCCGATGCCGACCGCGGCCGACCTGCCCGGCAACACCGCCCGGTGGACCGTGGACCCGGACCGGGCGGTGCTGCTCGTGCACGACATGCAGCGGTACTTCCTGCGGCCGTTCCCCGGGCCGACCCGTGACCAACTCGTGCGCAACGCCGCCCGGTTGCGAGAGCGCAGCGCCGAGCTGGGCATTCCGGTGGCCTACACGGCGCAGCCCGGCGGCATGACCGAGGAGCAGCGCGGCCTGCTCAAGGACTTCTGGGGGCCGGGCATGCGGGTCGACCCGGTCGACCGGCAGGTCGTGGAGCCGCTCGAACCGGCCCCGGACGACTGGGTGTTCACCAAGTGGCGCTACAGCGCCTTCTTCCGCTCCGGCCTGCTGGAGCGGATGCGCGAGCGCGGCCGCGACCAGCTCGTGGTCTGCGGCGTGTACGCCCACGTCGGTGTGCTGATGAGCGCGGTCGAGGCGTTCACCAACGACATCCAGCCGTTCCTGGTGGCGGACGCCGTCGCGGACTTCTCCGAGGAGTACCACCGGCTGGCCCTCGACTACGCGGCGCAGCGCTGCGCGGTGGTGGTCACCACCGACGAGGTCCTCGCCGGGCTGCGGCCGTCCACCGTCGTGGCCGGCGGTGTCCGGGAGGCCGGCGCATGACCGGGGCCGGGGCGGCGGCGCCGCTCGCCGTGGATCTGCTGGACCGTGTCCTCGGGCCGCGGCCGCCCGCCTTCGCGCTCCTCCACCGTCCGGAGTCGACCGGGCCGGACGCCCTGGACGTGCTGGTCGGTACGGTGTCGACGCCGGGGACACTGGCCGATCTCCCCGTTCCCGAAGGCGGCGGCGCCGGCGCGCGCCACGAGGTGCTGGCGATCGTCCCCTACCGGCAGATCGCCGAGCGCGGCTTCGCCTGCGCCGACGACGGCGAACCGCTGATCGCGATGACCGTCACCGGGCAGGGCGTGCTGCCGTTGGACGAGGTGCTGCGGCGGCTCCCCGACGTGCCGATCTCGCTGGCCGACGGGCACTTCGACGTGGACGACCAGGCCTACGCCGACACGGTGCGCAGGGTCATCGCCGACGAGATCGGCCGCGGCGAGGGGGCGAACTTCGTCATCAAGCGCTCGTTCCTCGCCGACATCACCGGTTACACGACGCACAGCGCGCTGTCGTTCTTCCGCCGGCTGGTGCGGGGGGAGTCGGGCGCCTACTGGACGTTCATCGTCCACACCGGGGACCGTACCTTCGTCGGCGCCACCCCCGAGCGGCACCTCAGCCTCTCCGGCGGCAACGCCGTGATGAACCCGATCAGCGGCACCTACCGTTACCCGCCCTCGGGCCCCACCCTGCCGGAGGTGATGGACTTCCTCGCCGACCGCAAGGAGTCCGACGAGCTGTACATGGTCGTCGACGAGGAACTCAAGATGATGGCCCGGATCTGCGAGACGGGTGGCCGGGTGGTCGGCCCGTACCTCAAGGAGATGGCCCGGCTCGCGCACACCGAGTACTTCATCGAGGGGCGCAGTACGCGCGATCCGCGCGAGATCCTGCGCGAGACGCTGTTCGCCCCGACCGTCACCGGCAGCCCGTTGGAGAGCGCCTGCCGGGTCATCCACCGCTACGAGCCGCAGGGGCGCGGCTACTACAGCGGAGTGGTGGCCCTGATCGGGCGCGACGAGCGGGGCGGCTCGGCCCTCGACTCGTCGATCCTGATCCGGACCGCCGACATCGACGACCGGGGGCGGGTGCGGATCGGGGTGGGCGCCACCCTGGTGCGCCACTCCGACCCCGACCAGGAGGTGGCCGAGACCAGGGCGAAGGCGGCCGGGCTGCTCGCGGCCCTCCAGGCGGACGGTCCCGCCCCGACCACGGCCGCGGCCCCGGCCGCGAACGGCGTGGGCGGGCTCGGTACGCACCCCGACGTCCGGGCCGCGCTGGAGCGGCGCAACGCGACCGTCGCCGGGTTCTGGTTGGCGCCGGACGCGGTGCGGGCCCGGCCGGAGCCCGTCCTGATCGGCCGCCGGGTGCTGGTGGTGGACGCGGAGGACACCTTCACCGCGATGATCGACCACCAACTCCGTTCGCTGGGGCTGGAGGTGACGGTGCGTCGGTTCGACGAGCCGTACACGCCGGACGGGTACGACCTGGTCGTGATGGGCCCCGGTCCGGGAGACCCCCGGGAGGCGGCGCACCCCAAGATCGCTCGGCTGCGGTCGACGATCGACGTGCTGCTCCAGGAGCGGCAGCCGTTCTTCGCGGTCTGCCTCAGCCACCAGGTGCTCGGCCTGCGGCTCGGCCTCCCCCTGGTCCGCCGGGAGGCGCCGAACCAGGGCGTGCAGCGCGAGATCGACCTGTTCGGGGCCCGGGAGCGGGTGGGCTTCTACAACACCTTCGCCGCCCGCAGCGTCGAGGCCAAGGTCGAGTGCGAGGGCGTCGGCCTGGTGGAGGTGAGCCGGGACGCGGAGAGCGGCGAGGTGCACGCGCTGCGCGGGCCGCACTTCGCCTCGCTGCAGTTCCACGCCGAGTCGATCCTCACCGAGGACGGCGTCCGACTGGTGGGCGGGCTGCTGACCGAGGTGCTGGCCGGGTGAGAACGGGGGCGGCGCGGGGCGGCCCGCCGGCCGCGCCCCCGCTGCCGGTCGGTCCAGGCCGGTAGCCCGGGGTGGCCGCCCCCCGCCCGGTGCTCAGCGGGCGGGGGCCGGCCGTTCCGGGCGCGGGTCCAGACCGGCCGAGCGGGCGGCCGTGCGGAGCAGCTCCCGCAGCATGCCGGGGTTCAGCCGGCCGGTGTTCGTGTTGCGCGGGCTGACGTGGTAGCACCCGTACAGCTCCAGCGGCGGCCCGCCGTCGGCGGCCGGCAGGATCACGTGGGCGCCGTGGCCGAAGACCGGTCGGGGCCGGGGCGGCTGCCAGCCGGCCGCGGCGACCGCCGGGAGCAGCGCCTGCCAGGCGAACCCGCCGAGCGCGACGACGGTCCGTACCGTCGGTCGCAGCAGCTCCAGCTCGCGGGTGATCCACGGCCGGCAGGTGTCCCGTTCGGCGGTGGTCGGCCTGTTGTCGGGCGGCGCGCAGCGGACCGGGTCGGTGATCCGGACGCCCTGGAGCCGAAGGCCGTCCCCGTGCCGGACGGACTCCGCCCGATTGGCCAGCCCCAGCTCGTACAGCGCGGCGTAGAGCAGGTCGCCGGACGGGTCACCGGTGAAGATCCGGCCGGTGCGGTTGCCGCCGTGGGCGGCGGGGGCGAGGCCGACCAGGACCAGCGGTGCGTCGGGCGGGCCGAAGCCGGGGATCGGACGGCCCCAGTAGTCCCAGTCCAGGTACGCGCGGCGCTTGGTCCGGGCGGTCTCCTCGCGCCACGCGACCAGCCGGGGGCAGGCCCGGCAGTGGGTGACGACGCGGTCCAGCGCGGGGACCGCGACCGCGCGGGCGGCGGCCGCGGCCGGGTGATGTGGGTCCGCCGGGTCGGTGGCCGGGTCTTCGGCGGCGGGCTGGGGCATGAGGACGATCCTAGGGGCGGCGCTCGGCGGGCGGCCGTTCCGGCGGCGCCTTCGCAGGCGTAGCGTGGAATCGGCTGTTCCGGCGGCCCCCGGCCGGGCCGGGGCGGCGACCGCCGGGGCGGCGGTGCGCGCGAGGAGACCGCGATGCTGATTCTGGATGCGGTGCTGGCGGCGCTCGGACTGGTGGCCGTGTGGGCCGGACTGAGCGTCCGGGTCGTGCAGCAGTTCCAGCGGGGCGTGGTGTTCCGCTTCGGCCGGGTGCGCGAGCAGATCCAGGGCCCCGGGCTGGTGCGGCTGATGCCGGTCGCGGACCGGCTGCGCAAGGTGAACGTCCAGATCGTGACGATGCCGATCCCCGCCCAGGAGGGCATCACCCGGGACAACGTGACCGTCCGGGTGGACGCGGTCGTCTACTTCCGGGTGGAGGACCCGGTGAAGGCGACCGTCAATGTGCAGGACTACAACTTCGCCATCTCGCAGGTCGCCCAGACCTCGCTGCGGTCGATCATCGGCAAGAGCGAGCTGGACGACCTGCTGGCCAACCGCGAGCCGATCAACCAGGGCCTGGAGCTGATGATCGACAGCCCGGCGCTGGGCTGGGGCATCGAGATCGACCGGGTCGAGATCAAGGACGTCGCCCTGCCGGAGTCGATGAAGCGCTCGATGTCGCGGCAGGCGGAGGCCGAGCGGGAGCGCCGGGCGCGGATCATCACCGCGGACGGCGAGTACCAGGCCTCGGCGCGGTTGTCGGAGGCCGCGGCGGTGATGAGCGCGACCCCGGCGGCCCTCCAGCTGCGCCTGCTGCAGACCGTGGTGGAGGTGGCGGCGGAGAAGAACTCGACGCTGGTGCTGCCGTTCCCGGTGGAGCTGCTGCGGTTCCTGGACAGCGCGGTGGAGGTGAACCGGAAGACGGTGGGCGAGGGCGGCGAGCGGGCGGACGCGCCGCCGGTGGTCGAGCCGCCGAAGCCGGCCGAGGTGGAGCAACTCGAACTGCCCCCGCTGGAGAGCCTGCTGGAGCACGCGCCGCCGGACCCTCCGGTCACGGCGCCGCCGGACCCGCCGGTCACGGGGGCGAACGGAGCGGACCGCGCCGGGCAGGCCCCGGTGGCGGTGCCCCCGGGCCCGGACCACGATGGAGGAACGGGAGTGGCAGGCACGTCAGGAGGCCGATCATGACCAGAGCCAGCGACATCATGCACGCGGGTGCGGAGTGCGTCGGTGAGCACGAGACCCTCGCCGCCGCGGCCCGGATCATGCGGGAACGCGGTGTCGGCGCGCTGCCGATCTGTGGAGAGCGGCAGAAGCTGCTCGGCATCGTGACCGACCGGGACATCGTGCTGAAGTGCGTCGCCGAGGGGCGCGACCCCGAACAGGTGACGGCGGGCGAGATCGCCCAGGGCCGGCCGATGACGGTGGAGGCGGACGAGGACACCGAGCAGGTGCTGCGGATGATGGAGCAGTACCGGGTGCGCCGGCTGCCGGTGATCAACCACCCGGAGCACGAGGTGGTCGGGATGATCAGCGAGGCGGACATCGCGCGCGGCCTGCCGCAGGCGCGGCTGGCGGAGTTCGTCTCGGCGGTCTGCGCGGAGGAGCCGCCGCGGTCGACGGAGGTCCAGGAGCCGCAGACCGCCTAGTGTCGGCAGCTCGGCCCCACCCCGGGGGCCCGGGCCGGTCGCTCTCCGGGGCCGGGCCCCCGGCTCCACGCGGTCGGACCGCTCAGAACCACTGGATCTCCAGTTCCCGGTCGACGGGGCGCCGCGCACGGGCCGCGAGGGTGTCGGGGTGCCGCTCGCCAAGGCGCCGGGCCAGGTCCGCGACGGCCTGCCGGTGCCGTTCGGGGGCCGCCGGGTCGCCGCCGCGCACCAGGGTGAGTGCCAGGTCGGCCGCGGTGGCGAGCGCGTCCGGGTGCTCGGGTCCGTAGCGGGCGGTGAAGCCGGCCAGCGCGACGCGGTGCTCCCGTTCGGCCTCGGCGTGGTGGCCCTCGTCCGCCAGCGCGTTGGCGAGGTTGGCGGTCGCGGCCAGGGTGAAGGGATGGGTCGGGCCGAGGGTCCCGCGCAGGGCGCCCACCGTCGTGCGGCCGCGCCGGACCGCCTCCCGGGGGTCTGCGGCGCGCCGCAGGTAGACGGCGAGGTTGGCGGCGCAGGCCAGGGCGAACGGGTGCGCGTCGTCGAACATCCGCCGGTAGGCGTCGTGCACGCGGCCGGCCGTGCGCCGGGCGGCGTCGTGGTCCCCCGCCGCGCTCTGGTCGGCGGCCAGGTCGAGTTCGCAGACCAGTGCGTCGGGGGAGTCGGGGCCGTACCCGCCCCGATAGCGTTCGAAGGTCTCCCGGGTGGTCCGGTGCGCCTCGGCGAGCCGGCCGCTGCGGCGCAGTGCGGCGCCGAGCAGGGTGGCGGTGCGCAGGCGGTCGGGCAGATCGGGGCCGAGGGCGTCGTCGAAGGCGGCCATCACCTCCCGGAGGAGGTCGAGCGCGCCCTCGTTGTCGCCGAGGTCGCGCAGGTCCCGGGCGAGACAGGTCTTGGTGGAGAGGGTGTAGGGGTGCCCCGGGCCGAGCACCAGGACGCGCCGGCGGAGGTTGTCCCGGTCCAGGGCGAGGGCGGCCGCGCTGTCGCCGACCAGCCGGTGGTCGATGGCCAGGTTGTTCGTCATGGCGAGGGTGCGCGGGTGGTCCTCGCCGAACTGCGCGCGTACCCGGTCGAGGGTGCGCAGGTCGAGTTCGAGCGCCTCCCGGAAGCGGCCGAGGGCCCGGTGGTCGGCGCCGAGCGAGCCGGCGGTGCGCAGGGTGTGCGGGTGGTGCTCGCCGAGCAGTTCGCGCTGGCGCGCCAGCGTGAACTCGTCGAGCGTCAGCGCCGCGGCGTGCTTGCCCTGGACCCGCAGCACGATCGCGGTCTCGAAGCGCAGCAGCAGGGTCTGCTCGTCGTCGGTTCCGAGCCGCTCGACCCAGAGCGCGTCGAGCCTCCGGCCGAGGTCCAGCGCCTGGTCCACCTCGCCCCGCTTCTGCAGGTAGCGGACCCGGTCGATCAGCAGCACTCTGGTCTCCGGTTCGTCGCAGAGCGCCGCTTCGGAGGCGTCCAGGTGTGGCCAGATCTCCTCGAAGGCCGGCCAGTTGGCCGGGTCGTCGGTCTCCCCGACGGGTGGCCGGGCACCGGTGAGGATCCGGTGCACGGTGTGCTTGGCGACGGCCTGCTGGAGGCCGTCGAGCTCGTCCCGCACCACGGCCTGGACGAGCCGGTGCAGTTGGAGCCCGCCGGCCCCGGTGTCCACCCGGGCGAGGGAGTAGCGGCCCAGAGCCCGGACGGCGATGGCGACCGCGAAGGAGTCGGTGACGGTCGGGTCGGCCTCACGGAGGGCCTCGACCGTCCGGTCGCCGTAGAGCAGGCCCGTGGAGATCGGCTCGGGCGCGAAGTAGGCGCAGAGTTGCAGCAACCGCGCGGCGGCCGGGGACTGCTCACGCAGCCGGCCGATGGAGACCGCCCAGGTGGCGGCCACCGAGCGCGGGTAGTCGAAGGCTCCCTCGGCCGAGAGCGCGCGGTGGAGCTGGGCGAGGTAGGCGGGCACCGGCATCGCGGTCGCGTCCAGCCACGCGGCGGCGACCTCGACGGCCAGCGGCAGGTCGCCGAGGGCCTCGGCCACCGCGCCGGCCTCCTCGGCGGTGAGCCCGCGCACCCGGTGGCGCAGGTGCTCGGTGCTCTCCCGGCGGGTGAACACGTCGACCTCCAGCGCGCTGGCGGCTCTGGTCCAGCCGAGGTTGCGCGAGGTGACCAGGATCCGGCCCGGCCCGTCCGGGAAGTACGGCCGGATGTCGGCGGGCTCGTCGGCGTTGTCGAAGACCAGCAGCCAGCGGCTCGTCGGACGGCCGTGGCCCAAGGCCTCGCGGGCCGCCTCGGCGGCCTCCGCGACGGAGTCGCCGACCGGCAGCCCGAGGCGTCGGGCGAGTCCGGCCAGGGCCAGGACCACCGACTCGGTCTGCTCGGCGTCGATCCACCAGACCAGGTCGTACTCCGCCCGGTACCGGTGCGCGTACTCCAGGGCGAGCTGCGTCTTCCCGATGCCGCCCAGTCCGTAGAGCGTCTGCGAGGTCGGCAGGACGGCGGCCACGCCGGTGCCGAGCCGGCTGTGCAGGTGCTCCAGCACGTCCCGGCGGCCGGTGAAGGACGGGTGGCGCGGGGGCACCTTGAAGTGCTCCGGGACGGACCCCGGGTACCGCAGGCCGGTCAGGTCCGCCAGGTCCGTCGGGCCCGTCGGGTCGTCGGGGCGCGGGGCGGCGCCGACCGCCGCCAGCAGGGCCGCGGCGGCCCGGCCGGGGCCGAGCCCGACGAGGTCCACCGCCGTGCCGTCGACGGGTACCGGCCCGACCCGGACGGTGACGCCCGCCCCGCCGGTGCCCGGTCCGCCGTCGGCCGGGTCCTCCGGTCCGTCCGGACACTCCCGCCGTTGCGCCCGTTCGCGCAGCAGGGCGGGGGAGAGCAGGGTGATCGTCCGGTCGGCCGCCGGGAGGACGGTCAGGCCGGCCCGGCGCAGGACGGCTTCGGCCCAGCGTGCCCAGAGCGCGTCCTCGGCGGCGTGGACGAGGGCGACGGCGGTGCCGTCGAACGGGAGCCGGCACAGCGGGCAGTCGCCGGAGCCGCCGTCGGGTGCGCCGCCCCGGCGCGGGGGGACGGCCGGCCCGGTTCCGGGACCGGCCAGGAGCCGGCCGGCCGCGTCCGCCAGGTCGGCCGGGAGACGCCCGGTCCGGGCCACCAGGGCGGACAGCTCCCCGGCGGGCAGGGCGAGGTCGTGCACCGCCAGGCGGTCGGTCAGATAGCCGACCGCCTCCGCGGGGGTGAAGGGCGCGACCCGGACCAGCCGGCGCCTGCTGGTCCGCAGACCGTGGTCGGTCCGGCGGGTGGTGACGAGGAGCCGGCCGGTCGCGCTCGGGGCGGGCCAGAGGCCGAGCAGGTCGGCCGGGTCGGCCAGGCCGTCGAGCACGACCAGCCAGCGCCGGTCGGTGGTGTTGAGCCAGGGCAGCAGCAGGTCGGCCGCGTCCGGCCCGCTGCCCAGGCCGAGTCGCCGCGCGGCCGCGAGGTAGGCCTGCCGGATCGACCCGGCGCTGCCGGCGTCGGCCCAGAGGACCAGGTCCACCGCCCGGGTGTGCAGCGCCAACTGGACCTGGTGGGCGGCGGCCTGGGTCTTCCCGGCGCCGGCCGGGCCGCTGAGCACGGTCGACGGGAGGGTACCGGCGGTGCCGGGGCCGCTCGGAGCGCCCGGCGGGCCGAGTACGCCGTCGACGGCCGGTCGGTGCCGGAAGCAGTCGGCGAGCATCGGGACGGTGCCGACCTGGACGGGGCGGCCGTCGGCCGGAGTCGGATCCGGAGCCGGGTACGGGCCGTGGAGGTGGACGTCGCGGACGCTCGCCGCCACCACCCCGCCCGTGTTGACGAGATCGCGCCGGGTGGACACGCCGTCGCGCGGGGCGGCGGGGCCCGGTGCTGCGCCGGGAGCGGTCAGCGCGGGGCCGCCCCCGGCGGGGTAGGGAGGTCGGGGCCGGGGACGCCGATGGTGACCGGACCCCCGAAGTCGCGGCCGATGGCACCGCCGTGGTTGCTGACGTCGCCGCCCGCGGTCACACCGCTGTTCTCCGCCCGGACCCGGACGGCGTCGGCCGCGGCGTCCGGCACGGTCAGTGCGACCAGGGCCCGCAGCTGTTCGCCGGCCGCCGCCTGCTCGGCCGGGTCCAGTTCGTCCAGGAAGTCCTCCAGCCTGGTCTGCCAGGAGGCGGCCTGCCGGCCGGCGACGGCGTCCCGCTCCCCGGGAGCGGCCGACTCCAGCGCCAGACCGGTCCGGTCGAGGCGTTCCAGCGTGCTCCGCTCGACGTCCGGCCGGCCCCGGCCGAGCAGTCGGGCGGCGCGTTCACGGACGGCCGTCCACACGTCCGTACCCGCGGCCTGGACGATCCCCGCGCCGCCGGCCGCGGCCAGCGCCGTGAAAGCCTCCACCAGCATCCCCGCACCCCCTGTCGATCGGAGAATGATCTGACGGACATTCAACCCCGTTGGCCCCGACAGGAGAAGAGCGCGGAGCGGACGACCGGGGGCGGCCGGGTCAGGAGCCGTCCCGCAGGGCCCGCTGCAGCAGTTCGGCGAGGTGGAGGGCCCGGCGGCCCTCGGCGAGGTGGGCGATCTGGGTGCGGCAGCTGAAGCCGTCGGCGAGGATCACGGTGTCCTGGCCGGCCGCGCGCACCGCGGGCAGCAGGACCCGTTCGGCGATCGTCGTGGACACCTCGAAGTGACCCCGCTCGAAGCCGAAGTTGCCGGCCAGGCCGCAGCAGCCGGAGTCGAGCACCCGGTTGCGCAGCCCGGTCCGGGCCTCCACCCGCCGGTCCGCGGCGGTGCCGAGGACGGCGTGCTGGTGGCAGTGGGTCTGGGTGACGGCGTCGACCGGGAGCCGGGGCAGCGGGGCGTCCGGCGCGTACTGGTCGATGAACTCCGCGAAGGTGCGGGTCCGTTCGGCGAGCGGCCGGCCCTCGGCGCCGAGCAGCCGGGGCAGGTCCTCGCGCAGGGTGGCGGTGCAGCTCGGGTCCATGCCGACCACCGGGGTGTCGGCGGGCAGTCCGGTGCCGGCGACCGCCCGCAGGCCGCGCCGCATCACTCGTCGGGCGGTGCCGAGCTGGCCGGTCGAGTACCAGGTGAGTCCGCAGCAGACCGGTCCGGCGGGCAGTCGGACGTCGAAGCCCAGGTGGGTCAGCACCTCGACGGCGGCGCGCAGGACGTTCGGTTGCAGGTGGTCGGAGAAGGTGTCCGGCCAGAGCAGGACGGGCCGGGCGCCCGCCGGGGCGGGGTGCGCGGCGCGGTGGCGGCGGTACCAGCGGGTGAAGGTCTCGGGCGGGAAGACCGGGATCGGCCGCCGCGGGTCGACCCCGCCGAGCCGCTTCAGCGGGCCGGCGGCCGGTGAGCGGGCGATCAGGTTGGCCGCGCCGGGAGCGAGCGCGACGGCCCGCAGCCAGAGCGGCAGCCACCCCAGCGAGTAGTGCGGGAGGGGCCTGGGACGGTGCCGGTGGTGCTGGTGCAGGAACTCGGCCTTGTAGGTGGCCATGTCGACGTGGACCGGGCAGTCGCTCGCGCAGCCCTTGCAGCCGAGGCAGAGGTCCAGCGACTCCCGGACCTCCGGCGAGCGCCAGCCGTCCGGGATCAGCTCGCCGCGCAGCATCTCGGCGAGCAGCCGGGCCCGGCCCCGGGTGGAGTGGCGCTCCTCGCCGGTGGCCATGTAGCTCGGGCACATCACACCGGTGTCGGGGTCCACGCACTTGGCCACCCCGACGCAGCGGTGCACGGCCTTGGCCAGGCTGCCGTCGTCCTGCGGGTACGGCAGGGCGAGCGGCAGCGCGCGGACCGGTCCGGCCAGCCGCAGGTCGGCGTCGAGCGGGCGCGGGTCCACCAGGGCGCCCGGGTTGAGCAGGTTCTCCGGGTCCCAGATCCGCTTGAACCCGCCGAAGAGCGCGATGATCCCGGGCGGGTACATCCGGGGCAGCAGCTCGGCGCGGGCCTGCCCGTCGCCGTGCTCGCCGGAGAGTGACCCCCCGTACGAGACCGCGAGGTCGGCGGCCTCCTCCAGGAACGCCCGGAACACCGCCGGCCCGTGCGGCGCGGTGAGCGGGAAGTCGATCCGCAGGTGGACGCAGCCCTCGCCGAAGTGCCCGTACGGGACACCGCGCAGGTGGTGGCGGCGCAGCAGCGCCCGCAGGTCGCGCAGGTAGTCGCCGAGCCGCTCCGGCGGGACGGCCGAGTCCTCCCAACCGGGCCAGGCCTCGCCGCCCCCGGGCAGCCGGGTGACGATCCCGGCGCCGGCCTCGCGCACCCCCCAGAGCTGGCGCTGCTCGCCCGGGTCGGTGACGACGGCGGCGGTGGCGGAACGCTCCCGCCGGACGGCGTCGGCGAGCAGCCGGGCCGCGTCGAGCGCCTCGGCGGGCGTCGTGCCACCGGCCTCCAGGAACAGCCAGCACGCCCCCTCGGGCAGCCGGTCCAGCGCGGGCGGGCGCGGCCCGGCCGCGAGCAGCGCCGCGATGAGGTCGGCGGCCATCCCCTCGACGGTCAGCGGGCCCAGCGGCAGCAGCGCGGGGACGGCGTCGGCGGCGGCCGTCTCGTCCGGGTAGCCGGCCACCACCAGGGCGCGGGCCGGCGGGTCCTCGACCAGCCGGACGGTGGCGCCGAGCAGCAGGGCGCAGGTGCCCTCGGTGCCGGTGAGCGCCCGGGCGAGGTGGTGGCCGCGCTCGGGCAGCAGGGCGTCCAGCGGGTAGCCGGAGGTGCGGCGCGGCAGGTCCGGCATGCCCCGGCGGATCTCCGCGAGGTTGCGGTCGGTGAACTCCTGCAGATCGCGGTGGAGTTGTCCCGCGCGGCCGGGCAGGGCGCGCAGGGCCGCGCGTTCGGCGGGCCCGAGCGGGCCGCCGACGGTGAGCTCGGTGCCGTCGGCGAGCAGCAGGTCGAGGGACTCCACGTTGTCGGAGGTGCGCCCCCAGACGACCGAGTGGGCGCCGCAGGAGTCGTTCCCGATCATGCCGCCGAGGGTGCACCGGCTGTGCGTGGACGGGTCCGGCCCGAAACGCAGTCCGTGCGGGCGGGCGGCCCGTTGGAGGTGGTCGAGCACGGTTCCCGGCTCGACCCGGGCGGTGCGGCGGTCCGGGTCCACGTCGAGCACCGCGCCCAGGTGGCGCCGGAAGTCCAGGACGACCGCGCCGGGGCCGATCGCCTGCCCGCCGATGCTGGTGCCCGCACCGCGCGGCACCACCGGCACCCCGTACTGGCGGCAGAGCGCCATCGCCGTCCGCACGTCGTCCAGGTCGGCCGGTTTGACCACCCCGAGCGGCAGGTGACGGTAGTTGGACGCGTCGTGGCTGTAGACGGTGCGTTCGGCGGCGTCGAAGCGGACCTCGCCGCGCAGGGTGGCGGCGAGCTCCCGGGCGAGGTCGGCGCCGGGGGCGGCGGACGGTCGGCTCACGTGGGTCCTCCCGGGGGCGGGCTGGCGTACCGCGGCCGATCATCCCAGCCGGACGCCGCGCCCGGTACGGGCCACCCCGGTGGGCGGCCGACGGACTGCCGGCCGCCCCGGGCGGCTGCCCGCTGCCCGCTGCCCGCCGCCCGTCGTCAGGCCGGGGCCCGGCGCCGTGCCGACCCGGTGAGCGTGCCCTTGGCGATGTGCGAGAGCTTGGCCATCTCGAAGGCCGGGTAGGCGCCCCCGGCCAGCAGCGAGAACTTGACGCCCTCCCGGCCGCCGGGCCGGCGGTGCCCGGCCGGCTGGAAGCGGCGGTGGTGCTCGGCGGCGCGGTGGAAGAACTGCGGGCGCTCGGACCGCGCCACGCACCCGGCGAGGTCGAACACGAACAGGTAGTGCCGGATCATCCGGGTGAACAGGGCGTCCCGGGCGGCCTCCAGCTCCGGCTGCCAGGCCGCCACCTCGTCGAGCAGGGCGAAGCTCCGCTCGTACTGGTCGAAGAGGTCGAACTGGCTGCTGCCGGGCGAACCGGCCGGGTGGACGGTCTCCCGGCGCCGCAGCTGGACGCAGGCGCGCGGCAGTACCGCGATCCGCCCGGCGGTGAGCACGGCCCGGTGCACGGCCGGGATCTCCTCGTAGCGCCCGTCCGGGAAGGTGATCGCGCGGTCCTGCCAGAAGTCCCGGCGCAGCAGCCGGTCCCAGATCAGCGCGGGCGCGCCGAGCAGACCGGGCCGGCCGGCCGCCCCGGTGACCTCGGGACCGGCCTCGGCCAGCAGCGCCTCCGCCCCGCCCGGCCAGTCCCGCCCGCCGTGCCGCCGGGTGTGCCCGAACAGCAGCACGTCCACCGGCCCGGTCCGCGCCAGCCGGTCGGCGAGCGCCTGGAGTCCGTCCCGGGGCAGCAGGTGGTCGGCGTCCAGGAAGAGCAGGTACTCGCCGGCGGCCCGGGCGGCGCCCGCGTCGCGGCTGACGCCCACGCCGACGGCGGCGTTGAGGTGCAGCGCCGAGACGCGCGGGTGCCGTGCGGCGTAGGCGTCGGCGAGGTCGGACGGGGTCTCGGGGGAGCGGTCCGCGACCAGGATCACCTCGAAGTCGCGGAAGGACTGCGCGAGGAGCGAGTCCAGGCATTCCGCCAGCTGTTTCTGCTGGTCGTAGGCGGGGAGCACGACGCTGATCAGGGGTGAGGGCATGAGGCCGGAGCGTAGGAGCGCACGCGGAAGGTGGCAAAGCGCTGACGGCCGGAAAATCTGATCAATCCGCGTCAAATCGTACGGGCGTGCGCCATATCTTCACCCGTCGTGCCGGACGTGTACACGTCGGCATCGCGCCGGGGCCGGCGCTGTCGGGAAGCCGGCCCGCGACCGGGCCGCCGCGGCGGGCTCGCGGCGGAGCGGGTGTCGCCGGCCGCTGTCCGGCCGGCGGAGCCAGGAGGGTCACCGCGACGGTCGGCGCAGCGGTGGGCGGGGTGGGACGCGTGCCGTCGACGGACCAGGCCCGGGCCGGCCACCGGACCGCCGGGGTGGGCGGCGAGGGCGTTGCCGGGATGGTGCTGCCGGGAGTGGGGCCGCGCTCGCGGGAGAGGCCGTTCGCCGCCGGGGCGGCCTTCCGCGGCGAGCGGGCCGGGCGTCCCCGAGGGCCGGGGGTCCGAGCGGGCGGTGGTCCGCCGTCATCGCCGGTCCCGAGCCGGCGGCGAGCGGTGTGGGGGCGGCCGCGAGCAGCCGGTACAGGCGGTGGGCGCCGAGCCCGGAGCCACCCCCGGCGCCGCGCCGAGCCCCGCGCGGGCGATCCGGGGCCTCCGAGTCGCGGGACGGCCCCGGGGCCCGGGGCGGAACGGCCGAGGACCCCGCGCGGGCTCTGCCGCGCGGGGTCCTCGGAACCGGTGCCGGGGTCGGCTCAGTACCAGTGGTGGCTCTGCCAGAACGACCAGGCGCCGCAGGGGCTGCCGTAGCGGGAGTTCATGTAGTCCAGGCCCCACTTGATCTGGGTGGCGGGGTTGGTGCGCCAGTCGGAGCCGGCGGAGGCCATCTTGGAGCCGGGGAGGGCCTGGACCAGGCCGTAGGCGCCGGAGGAGGCGTTGACGGCGAGGTGGTTCCAGCTGCTCTCGCGCGACACGATGTTGCTGAAGCACTGCAGCTGGCCGGCCGGCACGATCTGGGCGGCGATCTCGCGGGGGCTGCCGGAGTACGCGGGCTTGGCGTTGAGCGCGGCGCGCTCCTGGGAGCGGGAGGCGGCGGCCTCCGCGTCGGCCTTGGCCTTGGCGTCCGCCTGGGCCTTCGCGTCGGCCTCGGCCTGCGCCTGGGCAGCGGCCTGGGCCTGCGCGGCGGCGGCGTCCGCCTCGGCCTGCGCCTGCGCCTGCGCCTGCGCCTGCGCGGCGGCAGCGGCGGCGTCGGCCGCGGCCGCGTCGGCCTGGGCGGCCACCGGCTGCCCGTCCACGGAGACCCCGGCCACCGGGGCGGCCGCCTCGGCGACGTTGCCGCCGCTCTGCGGGACGGCGAGCGCGGCGGTGGCCGCACCCGCCACCACGAGGGTGGTGATGCCGGTGATCAGCGAGTTGCGGCGGGCATGGCTGAGCTGCATGGAGCGGACGATCCTTTTCCGTCGGGGGCGGCGCCGCAGGCACGGGGCCGGTGGCGCGGGGGCACGGGCGGACAGGGCCCGCGATGCCGTCCGGGACGGCCATGGCACCCCGGCCGTGACGGCGGGGCGGGCGGGGTGCGCGGTGGACGGACCGGTCCGCGCTGCCTGGCGACTGGCCATTCTTCGCAGAGCCCGGCGTGGGCGGCAAAGGCCACCGAAACTCCGGGGGGTCGCCGGTGGGCCGGCGCAAACGCCCACCCGCCCGGCCGCGGCCGGGCGCTTCGAGGGGAGGGGTCCGATCCTGACGGCGGACGGGTGCCCGTCCGCCCGACTGTCGGAGAATCAGGTGAATCGGCCCGGTGGCCTGCGTTCTTCGGGGTGCGAGCCGTCGGGGTGGGCCCCGCCGGTCGGGCCCCGGGCCGCCGCCCCACCGGCCGCCGGCGGCCGGCCGGCGAGCGGACGACTATCGGGGGCAGTAGCAGCGCGGGGCCGTGTGGGCGGCCTCACAGCGCGGTCACCCGGAGGTGACGCGCCGTGTCCGGACGGTCACGGCCGGAGTGCTCCGGTCCTCAACGGGAGGAGTACGGGTACTGCCCGGCGCCCGCCCCGCCGCCGTGCGGCCCGGCCGCGTACGGGTGCGCGCCGTCCTGGCCGGTCGCGGAGGGGCCCGCCGCGTACGGGTTCCCCGGCACCGGCCGCTGCCCGCCGTACCCGGGCACCTCGGGGACGCCCTCCCCGGCGGGCGCCGCGTCCGGGCCGTCCGGCTCCTCCGCCTCGTCCTCGGTGTCCTCCATCGGGACCAGGTCGCGGGCCAGCAGGGTGGCGCCCGCCACCGCGCCGGGCATCGCGAGCACGGTCACCAGCGGGACCAGGAAGGCCAGGATCAGCGGTACGCCGAAGCCGAACGCGAGCCCGAGCCGGGCCCGCAGCAGCCGGATCCGTTCGCGCTGCGGCACTCCGCGCCGTTGCAGGGCCACCGCCGTCAGTTCGACGGCGAGGAAGAACCCGGACACCAGGAAGCCGGCCACCGGCACCAGCGTCTGCCCGACCACCGGGATGAAGCCGCAGCCGAACAGCAGGACGCCGAACCCGGCCACCCGGACGAGGACGTGGAGGCTGTCCCGGGCCGAGACCACCAGCTCGCGCCAGAGCGGGACCTCCGGCGGGGTGGGCGCGCCGCCCTCGGTCTCGTCGACCTTCTCGCAGAGCGACTCGTAGAAGGGCTGGCCGACCAGCAGCGTGACCGCGGTGAAGGTGATCACGGAGATCAGCAGCCCGCCGCCGAAGACGATCGCGGCGAGCGCGGTGCGCAGCAGTCCCTGCCAGGGCGAGCCCCAGCCGTCGGCGAACGGGGTGGCCCACTGTGCGAGGTCCTCCGACCAGCCTCCGAGGAACACCAGTGCCACCACGTACCCGACCAGGGTGATCAGCGCGGGGATCATCCCGAACGCCCACCAGCGGCCGTGTCGGCCCACCCACTTCTGGCCCTTGGCCAGGTACCCCAACCCCGCTGCAAGATCTCGCATAGGGGGAAGGGTAGGGGGTGGCCGTCGGCGGGTCATCCCGGTCCCGTGCCGGTCCGGTACCGGCGGTGGGGCCCGGGGCGGTCCGGACCCGGAGACGGCGCCGGGCCCGGGAGCCTCCGCAACGGCTCCCGGGCCCGGTGTGCGGGCGGCGTGCCCGGATCAGGCAGCCGGTGCCACCGCCGCAGCCCGTCGCCTGCGGCCCACCACGGCCGATGCCGTCAGCACGATGGCTGCGGCGACCAGCGACAGGTACATCTGCTTGCGCCCGTCGGCGTCGGTGAACATGTACGCCATCACGAAGCCGATCATGCCGATCGCGGTCCAGGTGAGGTACGGGTACAGCCACATCCGGACGGTCAGGCGCTCGGGCGACTCGCGCTCGATGATCTTGCGCATCTTCAGCTGGGAGAAGCAGATCACAAGCCAGACGAAGAGCGCCACCGCGCCGGAGGAGTTGAGCAGGAAGGAGAACACGGTGTCGGGGGAGGTGTAGTTGAAGAACACCGCCACGAAGCCGAAGACCACCGAGACGAGGATCGCGATCCGCGGCACCCCGCGCGAGGTCACCGAGGCGAAGGCCCTGGGGGCGTCGCCGCGCTGGCCGAGCGAGAACGCCATCCGGGAGGCGGTGTACATCCCCGAGTTGAGGCAGGAGAGCACGGCGGTCAGCACGATCACGTCCATCACCTGGCCGGCGCCCGGGATGCCGACGTGCTCCAGCACGGCCACGTAGGGGCTGCCCTTGACGGCCGCGGAGTCCCACGGCAGCAGGGTCACGACCAGCAGGATCGAGCCCAGGTAGAAGATCCCGATGCGCCAGATGACGCTGTTGGTGGCCTTGCTGACCGCCTTCTCCGGGTCCTCCGACTCGCCGGCGGCCAGGGTGACGATCTCGCTGCCCATGAAGGCGAAGACGACGGTGAGCATGCCGGTGAAGACCGCGCCCACACCGTGCGGGAGGAAGCCCCCGTGGCCGGTCAGGTTCTCGGTGCCGACCGCGTGGGTGCCGGGCAGCAGCCCGAACGCGGCCAGCGTGCCGATCACCAGGAAGGCGGCGATCGCCACCACCTTGATGCCGGCGAACCAGAACTCGAACTCGCCGTAGGAGGCCACCGAGAACAGGTTGGTGGCGGTCAGCACCGCCATCACGATCAGGGCGAACGCCCACTGCGGTACGCCGGGGACCCAGTTGTTGAGGATCTTCGCGCCGGCGGTGGCCTCGACGGCCAGCACCACGACCCAGAAGAACCAGTACAGCCAGCCGATGGAGAAGCCGGCCCAGCGGCCGAGCGCCCGGTCCGCGTACGCCGAGAACGATCCGCTCTGCGGGTCGGCCGCGGCCATCTCGCCGAGCATCCGCATCACCAGGACGACCAGCACGCCGGCCAGGGCGTAGGAGAGCAGGATGCCGGGGCCGGTGGCCGCGATGCCCGCGCCGGAGCCGACGAACAGCCCGGCGCCGATCACGCCGCCGATGGCGATCATCGACAGGTGGCGGTTCTTGAGCCCGGCCTTCAGGTGCCCGTCGGCGCCGTGACCGTGGTGAAGCTGCTGCTGCGGAGCGGCATCGGACGGCGGCGAGCCGGCCGAGGTGGTGGTTTCCGCACTCATCGAGGGTGCCCTGTGCCTTTCCAGCGCGGCTGCCCCTCGGCTCGTTAGCCGGAGGGTGGGGGGACGGACCCGCGCATTGCGGTGCAACTTAACTTCTACCTACGAGTATCGGAACAAGGCCTCGGGAACTGTCCGCTCAGCGGACACAAAGGGCCAGGTCAGCACGGGTGAAGCGGGTCGGCCGAAAGCTCAAATCTGACGCATCGCCAGCCGTTCGGGCGGCTTCGGGGGCCGTCGTCGGGGCGCGTCGGGCGGCCGTTCATACTGGCGGCGTGATGATCGCCCTCCTGGTGCTCGGCCTGCTCGCCGTCCTCGCCGTCCTGGCCCTCGCGCACTGGTACCTCTGGCGGCGCCTGGTGCGCGACGTCTCCGCTCCGGGCGGGTGGTGGCGCCGGACGGGCGCCGCGCTGGCCGTCGTCCTGCCGCTGCTCTCGGTGGGGGCGCTGGTCGGCGGGCGGGCGTTCCCGCTGGCCGTCGAGCGCTGGCTGGCCTGGCCGGGCTACCTCTGGCTGGCGGTGCTGCTCTACCTGCTGATGGCGCTGGCGGTCGGTGAGGCCCTGCGGCCGCTGCTGCTCCGGTTGCCGCGTCCGAGGGCCGCGACCCCGCCGGAGCCGAAGCCGAAGACGGCCCCGGCCCCGGACCTGGGCGCCGCCGCTTCGGCCGCTTCCGCCGCTGTCGACGCCGAGGCGCCCGGCCTGGAGACCACGACCGCGCCGCCGTCCGCCGTGCCCTCGCCCGCGCGACGGCTCTTCGTCGCCCGGACGCTCGCGATCGGCGCCTCCGGCGCCGCCGCCGCCGTGGTCGGCACCGGCGCCTACGGGGTGCTGCGCGGACCGCGCCTGAAGCAGGTCACCGTTCCGCTGGCGAAGCTGCCCGCGCGGGCGCACGGCTACCGGATCGCGGTGGTCAGCGACATCCACCTCGGGCCGATCCTCGGGCGGGACCACACCCGGCGGATCGTCGACACGATCAACGCCGCCCGGCCCGACCTGATCACGATCGTCGGCGACCTGGTGGACGGCTCGGTGGCCGAGCTCGGCAGTGCCGCCGAGCCGTTGGCGCGGCTCCGGGCACGCGACGGGGCCTACTTCGTGACCGGCAACCACGAGTACTTCTCCGGTGCCGCGCCCTGGGTGGACTTCGTCCGCGACCTCGGGGTCCACCCGCTGCGGAACGCCCGGGTGGAGCTCGCGGGCTTCGACCTGGCCGGGGTGAACGACATCGCCGGCCGCACCGAGGGCGACGGCCCGGACTTCGACCGGGCGCTCGGCGACCGCGACCGGGCCCGCGCCTCGGTTCTGCTCTCGCACCAGCCGGTCACCGTCCACGACGCCGTCCGGCACGGTGTCGACCTCCAGCTCTCCGGTCACACCCACGGCGGCCAGCTCTGGCCCGGCAACTACCTGGCCGAACTGGCCAACCCCACCGTGGCCGGCCTGGAGCGCTACGGCGACACCCAGCTCTACGTGACCCGGGGCGCGGGAGCCTGGGGGCCGCCGGTCCGGGTCGGCGCGCCGTCCGACATCACCGTCGTCACGCTGGCCTCGCTCCAGGCCTGACCGCCCGCCGATGCCGGCCCCGGCCGGGCGGAGGGCGGGCCCTCAGGCCTGCTCGCCCTCGCCCTCGGTGTCGATGTGCGGCAGCACCCGGTCCAGGAAGCGGGGCGTCCACCAGGCGGCCGGCCCGAGCAGGGTCATCACGGCCGGGACCAGCAGCAGTCGCACCACGGTGGCGTCGATCAGCACGCTGACGGCCAGCCCGAGGCCCATCATCTTGATCACGATGTTGTCGCTCACGATGAAGGCGGCGAACACGCTGACCATGATCAGTGCCGCGCAGCTGATCACCCGCGCCGTGATCTCCAGCGCGTGGGCGACGCTGCCCCGGCTGTCCCGGGTGCGCAGCCAGGACTCGTGCACCCGGGACAGCAGGAAGATCTCGTAGTCCATGCTGAGGCCGAAGACGATGGCGAACATCATCATCGGGACGTAGCTCTCGATCGGCACCGTCCCGGAGACCCCCAGGGCGGGCCCGCCCCAGCCCCACTGGAAGACCGCCACCAGGACGCCGTAGGAGGCGGCGATGGAGATCAGGTTGAGGACGGCGGCCTTGACCGCGATCAGCAGGCCCCGGAAGACCAGCAGGATGATCAGGAAGGCCAGGCCGACCACCACGGCGATGATCGGCAGCAGCCGGGCGGCGACGATGTCGCCGAACTCGACCTGGGCGGCCGTCGTGCCGGTCACGTAGGCGGTGGCACCGGTCCCGGCCACGGCCTGTGGCAGCACGGTGTCGGAGAGCCGGCCGACCAGCTGGGTGGTCTGCTCGTCCTGCGGGCGCTGGGCGGGCGTGACGGTGTTGTACAGCACGTCGCCGTCGGAGCTGGTCTGGAGCGGGGTGACGCCGGCGGTGTCGGACGTCCCGGCCAGGGCCTGCTGGACCGAGCTCAGCAGCGCGGGCCGGGCGTCGGCCGGGACGGCGCTCTGGTCGACGACCACGGTGATCGGGCCGTTCGAGCCCGGGCCGAAGGCGTCGGACATCAGGTCGAAGGCGCGCCGGTCGGTGAAGGTGGTCGGGTCCGCCCCGTCGTCGATGTGGCCGAGCTGGATGGAGAAGAGCGGGACCGCCAGGATGCCGACGACCACCACCCCGGCGGTCAGGAACCACCACGGGCGGCGCTCCACCCGCTGGGCGTAGCGGTGCCACGTCCCGGTGATCTCCTCCCCGGGCGCCACCCCGGTCTCGGCGATCGGCCGGTGCACCGTCCAGCGGTCCATCCGGCGCCCGATCAGGCCCATCAGGGCGGGGAGCAGGGTGAGGGCGGCGAGGACGGCGGAGATCACCGTGACCCCGGCGGCGGCGCCGAGCTTGGCGATGAAGTTGACCCGCGAGACGACCAGACCGGCCAGCGCGATGACCACGGTGCAGCCGGAGACCAGCACCGCCCGGCCGCTGGTCGCCACGGCGTGCCCGGCGGCGGAGACCGGATCCTTGCCGTCCATCAGGCCCTGCCGGTGCCGGGTGAGCAGGAAGAGCGCGTAGTCGATGCCGACACCGATGCCGATCATGGTGGCCAGGGTCGGGGCCACCGTGGCGAAGGTGGTGGCCGCCGCCAGCAGGCCGAGCACCCCGAGGCCGACCACGGCGCCGATCAGGGCGGTGACCAGCGGCAGACCGGCCGCGAGCACGCTCCCGAAGCCGATCAGCAGGACGACGATCGCGACGCCGAAGCCGATCAGCTCGCTGAGCCGGTCGTCGGGCGCCGGGCGGGCCAACTCGCCGAGCGGACCGCCGTACTCGACCTCCACCCCGGCTTCCCGCAGCGGGGCGACGGCCGCGTCCACGCCGTCGAGGTAGTCGTCGCCGAGGGTCGTCGGGTTCACGTCGAAGCGGACGGTGATGTAGCCGGTGAGGCCGTCCGCCGAGAGCGGGCCGCCGGGCGGGGCCGGCTGGCCGGCGGGCGGCAGCGGGCCCTGCGCGGACTGCACGTGGGGCAGTTGGCGCAGCGAGCCGACCGCCTGGTCGATCTGGTCCGGGAAGCCGGCCAGCGGCTGGGCGTCGTGGAGCACCACCTGGGCGCTGGTGCCGCCGACCGACGGCTCGTGCGCCTGGAGGACGTTGCGGCCCTCCTGCGCCTGGGTGTTCGAGAGCGAGAAGTCGTCCGAGAACGTCCCGCCGACCGCGCGGTCGATCAGCTGGACGCCGGCCACCGCGACCAGCCAGAGCACGATCACCAGGACCGAGTGGCGCGCGCACCACTCGCCGAGTCGGCGCAGCGAGCCGCGCCGGGGCGGTTGCGGGGGCCGGGCGGGGCCGCGGATACGGGCGGGGCCGCCCGGGGACGGGGGCATGAACGCTCCTGGGGGCCGGAGGTGACGCTCTGTCACGCCCGCTCGGGCGAGACCGCGGAGTCCCGATGCTAGGGAGCGGAGCCGGGTATTCCGGTCCGATCCCCGGGTGACACGCCCCCGGTGCCTCCGTTCGGCGGGTCGGCCCGGGTCGTCGCGGGCACCGCGACCGGGCGCAGCTCCAGCAGGACGATCCGCCCGTCCGCCGGCCGCCCGGTCAGCCGGGCGGCCAGGATCCGCGGGATGTCGCTCTCCTGCGAGTACCCGGGCACCACCGTGACCTCCGCCCGCCGTACCCCGGGCTCCCCGGTCAGGGCGTAGGACACCGCGTACGTGGTGCGCTCCGGCGGCGGGGGCGGGTCCGTCCCCGGCATGGGCCACCTCCTCGTTCCGCCGCCCATTGTCCGCCGGAGCGGCCCGCCGCGGCGGGCCGCTCCGGCCGGTGGTGTCCCGCCGCGGCGCGCGGACGGGGTCCGGAACGGGATCGTGTGGCCGATCGGGGTGAATCCGGGCAGAGTGGGAAATCTCCGGTAGGGGGAACGTCCGGGAAGGGGCGACACCCCATGCAGACCACCTGGAAGGGGACGATCAGCTTCGGGCTGGTCAGCATCCCCGTCCACCTGTACTCCGCGACCCAGGAGCACGACCTCCCGCTGCACCAGGTGCACGCGAAGGACGGCGGGCGGGTGCGGATGAAGCGGTACTGCGAGCAGGAGGGGAAGGAAGTCCCCTACGCGGAGATCGCCAAGGGGTACGAGTCGCCCGACGGGCGCACCGTCACCCTCACCGACGAGGACCTCGCCGACCTGCCGTTGCCCAGCAAGAAGGTCATCGACGTGCTGGCGTTCGTGGACGCCGCCGAGATCGACCCGCTGATGTTCTCCAAGGCCTACTACGTCGGCGTCGCCGACCAGGCCGCCGCCAAGCCGTACGCGCTGCTGCGCGACGCGCTCACCGCCTCCGGCCAGATCGCGGTCACCAAGATCGCGCTGCGCACCAGGGAGTCCCCGGCGGTGCTGCGGGTGCACGACGGGACGCTGGTGCTTCAGACCTGCATCTGGCCCGACGAGGTCCGGTCGGCGGACGGGATCGCGCCCGAGGGGGAGGTGACGGTGCGGCCGCAGGAGTTGAAGATGGCGCGCTCGCTGATGGACACGCTCTCGGAGGACTTCGACCTCTCCCAGCTCCACGACGACTACCAGCGGGCGCTGCAGCAGGTCGTCGAGGCCCGGATCCAGGGGGTCGAGGTGCCCCACGAGGAGGAGCCCGGTGCGGCACCGGACAACGTCATCGACCTGATGGCGGCCCTGCGCAGCAGCCTCAAGGAGGCCAAGGGCGGGCACCGCGGCCGCCGGGCCGCGCCGGCGAGCGAGGAGGAAGCCACCGCGGCGGAGCCGGCGGCGCGGGACGCGCCGGCCGCCGAGGAGAAGCCGGCGCCCCGCAAGCGCGCGCCCGCCAAGAAGGCGGCGGCCGGGAAGGCCGCGGCCGGCAAGGACACCGCGGGAACGACCGCGGGCGGTACGGCCAAGTCGGCCGGCGCCGCCAAGAAGACCCCCAGCAGGAAGTCCGCAGCTCCCCGCAAGGCCTCGTGAGCTGATCACCGGCAGTCCCCGACGTCCGGAGGCGATCCCAGATGGACCTACTGACCTACAAGGAGCTCGACACCGGCCCCGAGGCGCCGGCGCACCCGAGCCTCGCCCACCGCGCCTGGCACGGCCTGCTCGGCCTCGGCCCGACGGCGGTGATCCTGCTGCTGGCGTTCTCGCTCGGCCTCGGCGCCGTCGGCTCCCAGGTGACCTCGCTGCCGTGGCTGATCGTCTTCAGCATCGTGTGGGGCATCACCCTGATCGCGCTCTGCGGGATGATCGCGCGCTGGATGACGCCCGGCCAGGGCAAGCACCGGATGGCGGCCTGACCCGGCGGGTGGACGGCGCCCGGACCCCCGGCCCCGCCCGCCGCCGGGTAAGACCAAACACACAGGGGGGTTGTTTCACAAAAACCCGAAACCCTGGTCCCGAACCAAC
>NZ_JBHYYB010000039.1:50079-82776 GCF_042752535.1 Kitasatospora sp. NPDC059327
GGGGGCTCTGGGGGGGGCGGTCTCCCCCCGGCCCGGGCACCCCCCGGGGGGGCGGCCTACCCGGGGGGGGGGCGGGGCCGGCCCCCGGTGCCGGCCCCGTCCGCCGGTTCAGGCCATCCAGACGGTGGTGATGTTGCAGAACTCCCGGATCCCGTGGTCGCTCAGCTCCCGCCCGAAGCCCGAGCGCTTGACGCCGCCGAACGGCAGGGCCGGGTGCGAGGCGGTCATCCCGTTGAAGAACACCCCGCCGGCCTGGATGTCCCGGACGAAGCGCTCCTGCTCGGCCGGGTCGGTGGTCCAGACGTTGGAGCTGAGCCCGAACGGTGTGTCGTTGGCCCGCGCCACCGCCTCGTCCAGGTCGGCGACCTCGTAGACGGTGGCCACCGGGCCGAAGGTCTCCTCCAGGTGGATCCGCATCGCCGGGGTGATGCCGGTCAGCACCGTCGGCTCGTAGAACCAGCCGTCCTCCCGCCCCTCGGGGCGCCGGCCGCCGCACTCCACCCGGGCCCCGTGCGCCCGGGCGTCCTCGACCAGCTCCACCAGGTCCTCCCGCCCCTGGCTGCTGGCCAGCGGGCCGACCTCGGTGGCCTCGTCCATCGGATCGCCGACCGTCAGCGCCCGCATCGCCGCGGTGAACGCCTCGGTGAACGGCCGGTACACGGCGGTGTGCACGATGAAGCGCTTGGCGGCGATGCAGGACTGCCCGTTGTTCTGCACCCGGGCCCGGACTGCGGTGGCCACGGCGGCGTCCAGATCGGCGCTCGGCAGGACCACGAACGGGTCGCTGCCGCCCAGCTCCAGGACGGCCTTCTTCACCTCGTCGGCGGCCGCGGCCGCCACCGCGCGACCGGCGGGCTCGCTGCCGGTCAGCGTCACGGCGGCCACCCTTGGGTCGCGCACGATGCCCTCGACCGCGCCCGAGCCGATCAGCAGCGTCTGGAAACAGCCCTCCGGGAAGCCGGCCCGGCGGAACAGCTCCTCCAGGGCCACCGCCGTGCGCGGCACGTTGGAGGCGTGCTTCAGCAGCCCGACATTGCCCGCCATCAGGGCGGGGGCGGCGAACCGCACCACCTGCCAGAACGGGAAGTTCCACGGCATCACCGCCAGCACCGGCCCGACCGGGCGGTAGCGGACGTAGGCCCGGGCGGCGCCGGAGTCGGCGACGTCGGCCGGGGCGGGGTGTTCGTCGGCGAGCAGGGCCTCGGCGTTCTCGGCGTACCAGCGCATCGCCTTCGCGCACTTGGCGGCCTCGGCGCGGGCGGCCGTCAGCGGCTTGCCCATCTCCAGGGTCATCGTGCGGGCGATGTCCTCCCGGTCCTCGTCCAGCAGGTCGGCGGCGCGGCGCAGCAGCTCCGCGCGGTACGCGAAGGACGTGGTGCGGTAGCTCTCGAACGCCGCCTCGGCGCGGGCCAGCCGCTGCTCGATGCCGGCGGCGTCCAGTGCCTCGAAGGTCTCCAGGGTCTCGCCGGTCGCGGGGTTGACGGTTGCGATGGCCATGCGGTGGGCTCCCAGGTGTCCGTGGGGGTTGCTCCGGAGTCGTTGCTCCACCCTCGCCGACACCCCGCCCCGGGCGCACCACCGCCGCCCGGCGTGTTGTCGCCGGCGGCCGGCCGCCCGGGCCTCAGTCCGGCAGCGACTCCGCCCGCGCCGCGGTCTCGCGGGCGCGGGCGCCCGCCCTGGTCCGGCCGGCCGTGACCAGCCGGTTCGGGAACCGGTGGAGGTACTCGGCCTCCAGCTGCCCGGTCCGCAGGGTGTGCCGCTTCAGGGCGTCGTCCGACCCGTACAGGAACGTCTCGTGCCTGGTCCGGTGCAGCTGCTCCAGCTCGCGCAGCAGCGTGTCGTTGCCCAGGGCGTGCGGGGAGATGCCCTCGGGCCTGTTGTGCGGAGCGTCGTCGGGGTGCCGCATGTCCACTACCTCCTCGGCACGGGCCCCCCACTGACCGGTGCCCGGTCGTCGCCGCCGGTACACCCGGGACCGGCGCGCCGGCGGCGCCGGCGAGAAGGCCCGTAGGGGCAGTGTCGTCGCCGCCGGGGGCTTTCGCCAGGCGGTGCGGAGCCGTCGTCGCGGACGGTGCGCGGCCGGCCCTCGGTCGTGGCGGCCGGCCCGGCGGATCGTACGATGACTATCTCGACGCACCTTTCCTTTCCCTCCCAGAGCTCGGAACGATCACCCATGCCGCTCCCCAAGGCCGAACTCCACCTGCACATCGAAGGCACGCTGGAGCCCGAACTCGCCTTCGCGCTCGCCCGGCGCAACGGTGTGTCGCTCCCGTACGCCGACACCGAGGAGCTGCGCCGCGCGTACTCCTTCAGCGACCTGCAGTCCTTCCTGGACCTGTACTACGCGCTGATGGCGGTCCTGCGCACGGAGGAGGACTTCGCGGACCTCGCCGACGCCTACCTGGCCCGGGCCGCCGAGCAGGGGGTGCGGCACGCCGAGATCTTCTTCGACCCGCAGGCGCACACCGCGCGCGGGGTGCCGCTCGACGTGGTGGTCGAGGGCCTCGGCCGGGCCCTGGACCGCGCCGAGGAGCGGTACGGGATCAGCACCCGACTGATCATGTGCTTCCTGCGGGACGAGTCCGCCGAGTCCGCGCTGGAGACCTTCGAGGCCGCCCGGCCGCACTTCGGCCGGATCACCGGGATCGGGCTCGACTCGGCCGAGGTCGGCCACCCGCCGGCCAAGTTCCGCGAGGTCTACCGCCGCGCCGCCGAGGCCGGTCTGCACCGGGTCGCCCACGCGGGGGAGGAGGGCCCGGCCGCGTACATCACCGAGGCCCTGGACGTCCTCGGCGTCGAGCGGATCGACCACGGGCTGCGCTGCCTGGAGGACCCGGCGCTCGTCGACCGCCTGGTCCGCGACCGGATCCCGCTCACCCTCTGCCCGCTGTCCAACGTGCGTCTGCGCTGCATCGACACCCTGGCCGACCACCCGCTGCGCGCCATGCTCGCGGCCGGCCTGCTGGTCACCGTCAACTCCGACGACCCCGCCTACTTCGGCGGCTACGTCGACGACAACTTCCGCGCCGTCGAGCAGGCCCTCGCGCTCGACCCCGAGACGCTGCGCCTGCTGGCCGCCAACTCCTTCCGCGCGTCCTTCCTGGCCGAGGACCGCCGCGCGGCGCTGCTGGCCGAGGTGGCCGCCTACGTGTTCGAGCCGGCCGGCGCCTGACCGGCGCCTGACCGGCGGCGAGGCCGCCGGCTCCGGGCCGCGTCGGGCCCGGAGCCGGCGGGGGATCAGAGCAGGGTCGACCAGTAGTACCAGAACCGGTTGAGGATCAGCAGCGCGATCACCGCGTACCAGAGCGCGGGCACCACCCAGTGGTAGCGGGCCGCCTCGCGCACCACCGGGCGCAGGGCGCGCGAGGTCGGGATCACGCCGGTGCGCAGATTGCGCAGGGTGGTGTACCAGAACAGCGGGATCATGGTCGCCCAGACCACCATGCAGTACGGGCAGAGGGCGCCGATCCGGTACAGCGCCTGGTACATCAGCCAGCTGACGAAGCCGATCCCGAACAGCGTCCCGGCCTGGAGGCCGAGCCAGAACCAGCGCCGGTAGGTGGCCCCCGCCAGCAGGCCGGCGCCGATCGTGACCACCACGGCGAAGCCGGCCAGGCCCAGCAGCGAGTTGGGGAAGCCGAAGGCCTCGGCCTGGTCGCTGCGCATGATCGAGCCGCAGCTGATGATCGGATTGATGTTGCAGTTGGGGACGTAGGACGGGTCCTTCAGCAGCCGGATCTTGTCCAGCGTCAGAACGGCCGAGGCGAAGATCCCGATCGCGCCGCCGATCAGCAGCAGGAGGGCGAAGGGCCGGCTCGCCCCGTGCCCGCGGTCGGGTGCGGCGGTCGTGCGGTCGGGCGTCACCCGGTCACCTGCTTGACCATCGCGGTGAACCGCTCGGGCGTGACGGGCGCGCCGTTCGCGAAGACGTCCAGCTTGGTGCCGTCCAGCTTCACCGTCGGGGTACCGCTGACGCCGCTCTTGTCGAAGGCCTTGTTCACCTGGTTGGCCCACGGGGTGTAGGTGCCGTCCTGGACGGCCTTCACGAAGGCGTCGGTCTTCAGGCCCGGGACCTGTCCGGCCAGGTCGAGCAGCCGGTTCACATCGGCGAAGCCGTCATTGCGCTCGTCGGGCTGGTTGGCGTAGAGGACGTCGTGGAACTGCTTGAACTTGTCCACGCCCTCGTTGAGCGCCGCACCGGCGGCGGCCAGCGCGGTGCGCGAGCCCTTGCCGCCCAGGCCCTGGTCCAGGAAGGTCGCCAGGTGGTACTCGATCTTGTAGGTGCCGGCGTCGGCGAGCTGCTGGATGGTCTTGCCGTTGGTCGTCTCCAGCTGCTCGCAGTACGGGCAGCGGAAGTCCTCGTAGATCTCCAGGGTGTGCGGCGCGTCGGCCTTGCCGTAGGTGATGACGGTGCCGTCGGCGCCGCCCGCGTTGGCGGGGGTGACCAGCGGTCCGGCGGCCGCGGCGTCACCGGAGCCGGCGGAGCCGCCGACGGCGAAGGCCACGCCCGCCACCAGGGCGAGCACGGCGGCGGAGGCGGCGCCGACGACGGTCCGGCGGCGGATCCGGGCCGACCGCTCGGCCCGCTCGCGCTCCTCGCGCATCCGGTCGGTGGCGGCGCGCCGGGCGGCGTTCCTGGTGGTCCGGGCAGTGCTGGGCTGGGGCTTCTTGCTCATGGCGGGGTGTCGTCCTGTGCTCTCGGTCGGTGGGACGGGCGGGCGCGCACGGGCGCGCGGCGAGAACGACCGGCGGAGAAAGCGGAAGCGGGTTCTCAGCGGGCCGGGACGGGCACCGGAGGCCCGCGCCGGACGGCGGGGCTGAGCAGCACGTCCTCGACCGGGACGCGGACCCGGCTGGCGCGCGGGAAGGGCATCCGCACCACCGGGCGGGCCGGGACGGGTGCGGCGAGGAGCAGCAGCAGTCGGCGGCCGGCGGTGGGCAGGTGCCGCGCGAAGTCCCCGAGCACCCGCGCGACGGCGGCCAAGCCGCTCAGCGCGGCGTCGGCGCGGCGCAGCCAGAAGGCGGCGGCCAGCGCGATCGCGCTGTGCAGCGCCAGGAGCGTCAGCAGGGCGGCGGAGCGGGAGAGCCCGTGGCCCAGCAGGACCCCGCCGAGCGAGCCGCCGCCGCACAGCAGCGGCTCGAAGCCGCGGGCGGAGCCGGGCGGCAGCGACGGACAGGTGCTCTGGGCGAACTCGAACAACGCGCTCAGGCCCAGCTCCAGCGGCAGGAACACCGCCGCGATCGCCGGGTAGCCGCGCTCGGATCCGGCGAGGACGAAGGCCACCGCGAAGACGGCGCCGCCGGCCAGGGCCAGCGTGCCGAGCGGCAGCGGGCGGCCGGTGACCAGCACCTGGCCGAGCCCGGCGAGCAGCACGACCAGCGCGGCGAAGATCGCCGCGCGAAGCGTCCTGGGGGCCGGGCCGGTGCTCATGGCATCCGAGTCTGCCACAGGTTGAATGGTGGACGACCGGGCCGAA
Organism: Kitasatospora sp. NPDC059327; assembly: GCF_042752535.1. Taxonomy (NCBI): domain Bacteria; kingdom Bacillati; phylum Actinomycetota; class Actinomycetes; order Kitasatosporales; family Streptomycetaceae; genus Kitasatospora; species Kitasatospora sp. NPDC059327. The sequence goes on from NZ_JBHYYB010000039.1 coordinate 55,557, forward strand.
GGATTCCTGTGAAGATCCTCACGACCGCTCTGAACTGGGCTTGTTCGCCTCTTGTCCGAGCGTGTCGGCCGGTGCTCCGGGCTCCCGGGCGGCGGCCGCCGCTCCGGGCCGCTCGGACCGGGCGGCGGCCGTCCGGGCCTCGACGATCTCCCGGAAGAGCTCCAGATCGGCGCGCACCACCCGTTCGATCGCCCCGGCCTGGGCGAAGCCGCGCGGCCCGCCGAACACCTGCCGCACCGTCTCCGGGTCGTACTCGACGCGGATCTGCAGCCGGGTGTGGCTCCCGTCGAGCGGGAGCAGCGCGAACGCGCCGTGCAACCGGGGGTCGTCCAGCGTCCGCCAGGCCATCACCCGGCCCCGCCCGCGGTCGGTGATCTCGGTCTCCACGTCCCGCTCGGCGCCGTCGACCTCCACCCCGAGGTGGGCGAGGTTGCTGCCGTGCGGGTACGCGCTGCGTACCCCGCCCACGAACCGCGGGTAGTCGTGGACCCGGTGCAGCTGCTCCCAGGTCGCCAGCACCGGGGCGTCGATGTCGATCTGCTCCTCCAGTGTGCTCATGACGGGACCGGACCTCCTGTGGTCGGCTCACTAGGTGCGCGGACACCTCCAGCCTGCGCCCGGGGGCCGCCGGCGGGCAACGAGAGCGCCGCGCCGCAGGGCCGACGGGGCCGGACCGGCGGGCGGCCGCCGACGGACTGCGCGAGACTGGGCGCATGCCGGAGCTGCCCGAGGTCGAGGCCCTCAGCGCCTTCCTGTCCGAGCGGCTGACCGGGCGGGTGATCGCCCGGGTGCAGCCGGTGGCCATCAGCGCGCTCAAGACCTACGACCCGCCGGTCACGGCACTGGAGGGGCGGACGGTCGGCCCGGTCACCCGGCACGGGAAGTTCCTGGACATCGAGGCCGGCGGCCTGCACCTGGTGGTCCACCTGGCCCGGGCCGGCTGGCTCCGCTGGAAGGACAGCCTGCCGACCGAGCCCCCGCGCCCGGGCGGGCGCAACCCGCTCGCCCTGCGGGTACGGCTGGACGGTCCCGCCGGGGACGGCTTCGACCTCACCGAGGCGGGCACCAAGAAGGGGCTCGCGGTGTACGTGGTGACGGACCCGGCCGATGTCCCCGGGGTCGCCAGGCTCGGTCCGGACCCGCTGGACCCGGGCTTCACCCTGGCGGACTTCACCGCCCTGCTGAGCGGTGAGCGGCGCCGGCTGAAGGGCGTGCTGCGCGACCAGACCGTGCTGGCCGGGGTCGGCAACGCCTACTCGGACGAGGTGCTGCACGCGGCGCGGATGTCCCCGTACAAGCCGGCGTCGGGCCTGACCGAGGAGGAGACGGCCCGCTTGTACGAGGCGCTCGGCGGCACCCTGCGCGCGGCGGTCGAGCGGTCGCGGGGGCTGGCGGCCGGCGAGCTGAAGGCGGAGAAGAAGCTCGGCCTGCGGGTGCACGGCCGGGCCGGGCAGCCGTGCCCGGTCTGCGGGGACACCGTGCGCGAGGTGTCGTTCGCCGACTCCTCGCTGCAGTACTGCCCCACCTGCCAGACCGGCGGCAAGCCGCTCGCCGACCGGCGGCTCTCGCGGCTGCTGAAGTGACCTGCCCCGGGGCGGACCGTCGCGCGGACCCGCCGCCCCGGGGCCGGCGGGGCCTGGGCGTGTTTCCTCACTCCCGCCGGGCGCGCGACGCCGGGCATCCCGCCTGACCGCACCGGCGAAACGTCCACGTACGACCCAGTACGAGGAGGCTTCGCCGGCATGCCCGGCCGGGCGCCCGACGCCGCGCGCTGATCCGACGCGAGCGAGGAAACACGTCCTAGCGCTTCCGGGCGACGCCGCCCCAGTAGTAGGCGGCGGTCGGGTCGGCCGGCGGCTCGCCGTCCGGGCGCCAGGCCATCACGGGGGCGACGCCGGGCTCGATCAGGTCCCAGCCGTCGAAGAACCCGGCGACCTCCTCGCGGGTGCGCGGGACGAGGGTCATCCCGCCGGCGCGGGCCGCCTCGGCGACCTTGGCGACGCTCTCCGGATCGAAGTCCTGGGTGGGGTGGGTGAGCGCGAGGCAGCTGCCGCTGGGCAGCGCGTCACGCAGCGCGGCGACCTTGCCCCACGGGTCGTCCTCGTCCGCGACCAGCATCAGGACGGCGATCATCAGCAGGCCGACCGGCCGGTCGAGGTCCAGCGTGGAGGTCAGCGCCGGGTCGCCGAGCAGTTCGGCGGGCTTGCCCAGGTCGGCGTGGATGTAGGTGGTGCGGCTGGCCGGCGTGGAGACCATCAGCGCGCGGGCGTGGGCCAGCACGATCGGGTCGTTGTCGACGTAGACCACCCGGGTGCCCGGGCTGACCGCCTCGGCGATCTCGTGGGTGTTGGGCGAGGTGGGGATGCCGGTGCCGAGGTCGAGGAACTGGTGGATGCCCTGTTCCCGGGCCAGGTAGCGGACGGCGCGGCCCTGGAACGCCCGGTTCTCCTTGGCCATCGCCTTCACGCTGGGCACGGCCTGCTCGATGGCCTGTCCCATGGCGCGGTCCGGCGGGAAGTTGGTCTTTCCGCCCAGCCAGTAGTCGTACACGCGTGCGGAGTGCGGGGCGCTGGTGTCGACGCCGAAGCGTTCCCACTGGCTCAGCTCGACGGCGTCGTCCTGGGGCTGGTCGGAGAAGTCCTGACTTGTCGTCATGGCCACGTCCTCTGAAGACAGATCATCACACTGGGGAGGTCAGCGTAGCGGTCCAGGTGGGGCGGCTGTCGCCCGGTCCGCCGGATGGGGGTCGAACTGGGCCGTCGGAGTGGTGCTGGGGGCCGTCGGAGTTGCCGGTGGGAGGCCGGGCGATTGGCGGGGGAAGCATCGATCATGCTGTCTGATCGTCAGATTACTTCGCGAAGATTGCTGCTGGTCGCGGCCGGGATGTCCCTGCTCGGGGTCGCCGGCTGCCGGGGGTCGCAGGGGGTGAACGGCGGGGTCGCCGCACCGGGGGCCGGGGCGGAGGGTGTGCCGACCGACGGGCACGCTGCCGAACCCGCGTCCGCCCCGGCGGCCCCGGCCATTCCTTCTGCCTCGCCGTCCGCGGCTCCGTCCGGCCCGCCGTCCCCCTCCGCCGCCGCCTCGGCGCCCCCGGCACCCGTCGCCTCCGGGACGCCGGTCGCCGCGCCCCGGAAGCTGACGGCCGCCGAGAGCAAACCGGTGTACGAACTCGACGCCGAGCGGAAGGTGGTGGCCCTCACCATCGACGACGGTCCGGATCCGCGCCACACCCCGACCGTGCTGGCCCTGCTGGAGCAGCACGGCATCCGGGCGACCTTCTTCCTGATCGGCGAGAACGCCGTCGAACACCCCGACCTGGTCCGGGAGATCGCCGCCCGGGGCCATCACATCGCCAACCACACCTGGACCCATCCGGACCTGCGGAGCCTGTCCGACGCGAAGGTGCGGGACGAGCTGGAGCGCACCTCGGAGCTGCTCAACAAGCTCACCGGAAAGCCGCCGACCTGGTTCCGCGCGCCGGGCGGTGACTGGTCGAACGCCTCCCTCAAGGTCATCGCCGACCTCGGGATGCGGAACATGGCCTGGTCGGTGGATCCGCGCGACTGGGCCAGGCCGGGGACCAGCGTGATCACCGACCGGATCCTGAAGGACGTCCGGCCGGGCTCGATCGTGCTCAACCACGATGGCGGCGGGGACCGTTCCCAGACGGTGGCCGCGCTGAAGGCCTACCTGCCGGTGCTGGTCGACTCGGGGTACAAGTTCACGGCGCCCCCGGGGTAAGGAGGGCGAGCGGAGAGGAGGGTAGCGGCTTTCCCCCCTAAACCACTCGAAAGGGTGGATTGGGAGAACCGTTTCTGCGAATTTAGGGCCCCTAGGGTGATAGTGCATCAATTCGCCAGGTACCACCGGGTACCGCCCTGAAAGGCCCGTCCCCATGCGTCTCCGCAACGCCGCGCTCGCCGTCACCAGCGCCGTCGCCCTCGTCCTCGCCGTGCCCACCTCCGCGGGTGCCGCCACCGGCGACTTCCTGTACAAGGTCGGGCGCGGCACCCCGGCCGGGCTGGCCGACCCTCGGAGCGGGGAGTGCATCAACCTCTTCGGGGCGACCGAGGCCGACCCGGCCTTCGCGCCCGAGAACTTCACCACCTCGACCGCCACGGTCTTCCTCGACTTCGACTGTGACGGCGACGTCTACTACGTGATGAACCCGGGCAAGAAGCTCGGCAACCGGCTCAAGCTGCGGTCCGTCATCTTCTCCTGAGGGCAGTCGATTCCGGCGGAGCGCGGGACAGTGCGGCGATCGGTTGAGACCATTCCGGAAAGTCGACACCGGGAGCGGCCTTGCCGACACCAATCGCCGGGCTGTCCGCCTGGGTCCGCGGACTACTGATCGTCCTCGCCGTGCTGCTGCTCGCCGCGGCGGGCTTCGGCCTCCATCGGGTGTTCGGCCCGGGGGGCACCGCCACCGCGCCGGCCGGGCCCGCCGGACCGCGCACCGCGGACCGGATCGTCCCGGCGCCGCTCGCCGCCACCGCCGGTCCGGGCCCCGGCTACCGGCTCTCCGAACGGACCGCGGTGCGCGTCGAGGGTGCCGGGGAGCAGGTCGCCGAGGTCCGCCGGATCGCCGAGCGACTGGCGGACGAGCTGCGCCGGCCGACCGGGTACCCGTTCGAGGTGACGGACGGCGGTCCGGGCGACGGCATCCGGCTCGTGCTCGATCCGGCGCTGCCGGCCGAGACCGGCGCCGAGGGGTACCGGCTCACCGCGGACGCCGAGGGCGTCCGGATCACCGCCCTGACCCCGGCCGGGCTCCACCTGGGCACCCGGACACTCCGTCAGCTGCTGCCGCCGCAGATCGAGAGCCGGGTGCCGGTGACCGCCGGGCCGCCGTGGTCGGTCGCAGCGGTCTCCGTCGAGGACCGGCCGCGCTACGCCTACCGGGGCGCGATGCTCGACGTGGCGCGGCACTTCTTCACCGTCGCCGAGGTCGAGGGGTTCATCGACCGGCTGGCCCTGTACAAGATCAACTACCTGCACCTGCACCTGACCGACGACCAGGGCTGGCGGATCGAGATCCCCGGCCGGCCCGCGCTCACCGCCGTCGGCGGGGGCAGCGAGGTGGGCGGCACGCCCGGCGGTTTCTACACCGCCGCCGACTACCGGGAGATCGTCCGGTACGCGCAGGAGCGCTACCTCACCGTCGTGCCCGAGATCGACCTGCCCGGGCACAGCAACGCCGTCCTCGCCGCCTACCCCGAGCTGGACTGCACCGGCAGCGCGCGGCCCTGGCCGTACACCGGGATCGAGGTCGGGTTCAGCACGCTCTGCCCCGCCGGGGAGGCGGTGTTCGCCTTCACCGGTGAGGTGATCGCGGAGATTGCCCGGCTCACCCCCGGCCCGTACCTGCACATCGGCGGCGACGAGGTGCGGGCGGTGGCGCCGGAGGCCTACCGGGACTTCGTCCGACGGGTCGGTGCCCAGGTGCTCGCGGCCGGGAAGACGCCGGTCGGCTGGAACCAGACCGCGCCGGCCGCCGGGCCGGGTGGGGTCGGGCTGCTGCAGTACTGGGACGGCAAGGGCCGCGACCAGGACGTGCGGGACGCGATCGGGCGCGGGGCGAAGGTGATCATGTCCCCGGCCGGTCGGACCTACCTGGACATGAAGTACGAGGCCTCGTACCCGCTCGGACTGCGCTGGGCCGGGACGATCGACGTCCGGTCCGCCTACTCCTGGGACCCGGACACCCTGATCGACCTGCCGGCCGGCTCCGTCCTCGGGGTGGAGGCGCCGCTCTGGACCGAGACCCTGGACACCCCGGAGCGGCTCGACCTGATGCTGCTGCCGAGGCTGCCGGCGCTGGCGGAGCTGGGCTGGTCACCGAAGGCGGGCCATGACTGGACGGGGTTCCGGCAGCGGCTCGCCGAGCAGGGCGCCCGGTGGACGGCCGCCGGCTTCGGCTACGAGAAGCGGTCCGAGATCCCCTGGCCGGCGCCGTAGTGCCGTCGGGCAGGGCTGTTCGGCCCTGGGGGATCGGAGCCGGGCGGCGTAGCGTGACGAGAGGGGAGTTCGCGTCGGCTTCGACGGGGCTTCGACGGCGGAGGAGGAACGATGTCCGCACCGACACTCGACCCGGTGGAACAGGAGGAGTTCGCGGGTCGCATCCTGGAGGTGTTGAACGACGCCTGCCTGGGATTCATGGCCAGTATCGGCCACCAGACCGAACTCTTCGACACCATGGCCGGCCTCGCCCCCTCGACCAGCGAGGAGATCGCCCGCGCCGCCGGGCTGAACGAGCGCTACGTCCGGGAGTGGCTGGGCGGCATGGTGGTCGGCGGGATCGTCGACTACGACCCGGAGCGGGCCGCCTACACGCTGCCGCCGGAGCACGCCGCCTCCCTCACCAGGGCGGCCGGACCGGACAACATGGCCGGGCTGATGCAGTACCTCAGCCTGATGGGCGAGGTGGAGCAGCGGGTCGTCGAGGCGTTCCGCCGGGGCGGCGGGGTGCCCTACTCGGCGTACCCGCGGTTCCAGGCCCTGCAGGCCGAGGAGTCGGCGCGGGTCTACGACCTGGCCCTGGTGGAGGGGATCGTCCCGCTCGTGCCCGGGCTGACCGAGCGGCTGGACGCCGGCATCGACACGCTCGACATCGGCACCGGTCAGGGGCACGCCGTCACTCTGCTCGCCCGGGCCTTCCCGAGGAGCCGGTGCGCCGGCGTCGACATCTCCGAGACCGGCATCGCCGCGGCCCGGGCGGAAGCCGCCGGGCTGGGCCTGGACAACGCCCGCTTCGAGGTCGCCGACTCGGCCGAACTCACCGGCTCCTACGACCTGATCACCGCCTTCGACGTGATCCACGACCTGGCCCGGCCGGACCGGACACTGGCCGCCGTGGCCGGCGCGCTGCGGCCGGACGGCGTCTTCCTGATGGGCGACATCGCCGCCAGCAGCCGGCTGGAGGAGAACATCGGCCACCCGCTGGCCCCGGCGCTCTACGCGCTGTCGACCTTCTACTGCATGACGGTCTCGCTCGGTGAGGGCGGCGCGGGGCTCGGGACGGTCTGGGGCGAGCAGACCGCCCGCCGGATGCTGGCCGAGGCCGGGTTCGGCGCGGTCGAGACCAAGCGGGTCGAGGGGGACGTGCTCAATCTGTACTACCTGGCGCGGCCGGCCGGGGGCGGCGCGTAGCGGGTACCGGTCCGGGGAGCGGGGGTGGCCGGGGGCCGGGGCCGGACGTAGGTTCGAAGAGTCCGAGGGAAGGAGGGCGGCGATGACCGGCAACGGCTACGCCCACCCCGAGGCGCTGGTCCCCACCGAATGGCTCGCCCAGCACCTCGACGACGGCACGATCCGGGTCGTCGAGGTGGACGAGGACACCACGGCGTACGAGCGCGGGCACATCCCCGGCGCGGTCGGCTGGAACTGGACCACCGACCTGCACAGCCGGGTGGGCCGCGACTACGCCGACCGCGAGGGCGTGCAGCGGCTGCTGCGCGCGGCCGGGGTGGAGGACGACACCAGCGTGGTGCTGTACGGCGGCAACGACAACTGGTTCGCCGCCTACGCCTACTGGCTGCTGCGACTGCGCGGCTACGGCCCGGTGCGGCTGCTGGACGGCGGGCGGAAGAAGTGGGAGCTGGAGGAACGCGAGCTCAGCGGGGAGGTGATGGACTACCAGCACAGCGGCCTGCTGCTGGACGGGCCCGAGCACCCCGAGCTGCGGGCGCTGCGCGACGAGGTGCTGGCCAAGGCCGAGGTGTTCGCCAAGCCTGGCTCCGACGCCGTCCTGGTGGACGTCCGCTCGCCGGCCGAGTACCGGGGCGAGGCGCTGGCCCCGTCGCACCTCCCGCAGGAACAGGCCCAGGTGCCCGGGCACATCCCCGGCGCGGTGAACATCCCCTGGTCACAGACGGCCAACGACGACGGCACCTTCCGGTCCGCCGAGGAGCTGCGCGCGCTCTACGACGGGCAGGGCGTGGCGGAGGAGCGCGAGGTGATCGCGTACTGCCGGATCGGGGAGCGCTCGGCCCACACCTGGTTCGCGCTGACCGAGCTGCTCGGGTACCCGCACGTCAAGAACTACGACGGCTCGTGGACGGAGTACGGCTCGCTGGTGCGGGCGCCGGTGGCGCTGGGCGCCTGAGGAGGCCGGGGGCGCGGGGCGTGGTGCCGCGCCGGGTGCGGGGCCGCGGCGGGGGGTGACGGGTGCGCGGCGGCGCCATTTCGGCTCGTTTCTTCTCATGAACATTTCATCCTCCAGGAGTGGGCCCGGGCCCACCGGGACAGGGATCGAGGCGACCCTTTCGTCCCAGTGACCCTGGAGGACCACCGTGCGCAAGAGGCTGATCGTCTCTGCCGCCGCCGGCGCGCTCGCCCTGCTGCTGACCGTCCCCGCCTCCGCCGCCCAGGGCGGCCCCGGCGCGGCCGGCATCGGCGACACCTACTACCCGAACGCCGGCAACGGCGGGTACACCGTCTCGCACTACGACATCCGCCTCAAATACCAGCCGGCGACCGACGAACTGGAAGGCACCGCCACCGTCCTCGCCACCACGACCCAGGACCTCACCCGGTTCAACCTGGACTTCGTGCTCGGCGTCAAGGAGGTGCTGGTCAACGGACGCGCCGCCACCTTCGCCGCCACCGGGGAGTCCGAACTGGAGATCACCCCGGCCCGGCCGCTCGCCAAGGGCAGCCCGGTGACCGTCGTGGTCCGCTACGCCGACAAGCCCGGCACGGTGAAGCGCGACGGGTTCTCGGCCTGGCTGCGCACCCCCGACGGCGGCGTCGCCGCCAACGAGCCGGAGAGCGCGCCCTGGTGGTTCCCGAGCAACGACCACCCCACCGACAAGGCCACCTTCGACGTCTCCGTCCTGGTGCCCGACGGCACCCAGGCGATCAGCAACGGTCTGCTGACCGGCCAGAGCTCCCGGGCCGGCTGGACGCGCTACAACTGGCGCCAGACCAAGCCGCAGGCCACCTATCTGGCCACCCTGGCGATCGGCAAGTTCGACATCAGGACCGACACCACGCCCGGCGGGCTGCCGGTCGTCACCGCCTACAGCAAGGACCTCGGCGCGAACGACGGCGCGGCGCGGGCCAGCGTCGAGCGGACCGGCGAGCTGGTGGACTGGCTGAGCGGCTACTTCGGCGCGTACCCGTTCGACTCGATCGGCGGCTACGTCCCCAATGTGACCACCGGGTACGCGCTGGAGACCCAGACCCAGATCTTCTACAGCCCCGCGCAGTTCTCCCGCGGCTCCAACACCGCCGTCGTCGTCCACGAGTTGGCCCACCAGTGGTACGGCGACAGCGTCTCCGTCCAGCGCTGGAGCGACATCTGGCTCAACGAGGGCTTCGCCCGCTACGCGCAGTGGCTCTGGTCCGAGCACGAGGACGAGGGCACCGCGCAGGAGCTGGCCGACTACGTCTACTCCTTCTACCCGGCCGACAACGCCTTCTGGAGCGTCAAGCCGGGCGACCCCGGGCCGGACCACCAGTTCGCCGGAGCGGTCTACGACCGTGGCGCGGTGGCCATCCAGGCGCTGCGCAACGCCGTCGGCGACGAGGCGTTCTTCCGGATCCTGAAGGGCTGGCCGACCGAGCGCCGCTACGGCAACGCCAGCATCCCGCAGTTCCAGGCGTACGCCGAGCGGATCTCCGGCAAGCCGCTCGCGGAGCTCTTCCACACCTGGCTGTTCACCGACTCGAAGCCGGCGCTCTCCTCGGCGGGCGTGCCGGCGGCGCCGTCGGCCGGGGCGGGTGCGGCGGCCCTGGCGCCGACCGCCAAGGCGCAGCTGCGGGAGCCGAAGTCCTGGAAGAAGATCCAGGAGACCAACTCGGTGCACGACCAGGGGCACTGAGGCCACGGTCCGGCCGGCCGCGGGAAGCGGCCGGCCGGACCGGCGGGCGTTCGCCGCTCAGGAGCTGGGCGCGGCCACGGCCGGGGACTCGGCCAGGGCCTGGGCCTCGGTGAGGATCAGGGCCTCGACGCCGTACAGGAAGCGCTCCATCGCGGGGCGGGGGAGCACCGCGCTGTCCGCCGTCATCGCGAGCTGGAGCGCGTCCGCGGTCCGGAGCGCGTCCAGGGCGTAGGAGAGGCCGGGGCGCGGCGCGAACTCCACCGGCCAGGTGAGGGTGGTCTCCTTGGCGTCGGGCGCGGTGCCGTCGGGCGCGGTGCCGGCGTCGGGCTCGGTGCCCGGCCCGGTGCCGGGGTCGGCGATCTCGGACGGAAGCAGGTCGCGGGTGTCGTTGAAGACGCAGGACCGGTCGGCGAGCGGGCCGTGCTCGGCGGTGAGCCGGGTGATCTCCTCGTCCAGCAGGCGCTTGTTGTAGTAGGCGTGCCGGTAGGTGGCGATCGAGGCGGCGTGGGTGCGGCGGACGGCGTCGCCGAAGTCCCCGTCGGCGTCCGGCAGATGGAACAGGCCGTCGCCGGCCACCACACTGACGGCGGCCGCCAGCCCGGGCAGGAACCGGTTGTTGACGATGACCTGGAGCACCGCGTCCGGTGATCCGGAGAGCCGTGCGGTCATCACCGCCACCGCCGCGAGCAGCACCGAGGAGGTACTCGCCCGGTGCGCGGCCGCGACCGGCTCGATCGCCCGGAGCAGGGCCGGGGAGCTGAGCACGGCGTTCGGGAACGGTCGCGGCCGCTCGCCCGGGACGGGCGGGAAGAGCCGCGGCGGCCCCAGCCGCAGCTTGCGCACCACATGGGCGCGGGCGTTCACGTCGCGCCGCAGGCCGCGCGCGGAGTTCTGGAACTCGGCCTCCTCAAGGGGCTGCTGGGAGCCGCGGGCGGTACTGATCGACTCGACGGAGGCGCCCTGGGCCAGTTCGCCGAGGTCCATCACCAGCAGGCCCATGCCCGCGCCGTCCAGGGCCGAGTGCGACAGCACGAGCGCCATGTGCCGCACCAGCCCGCCCGACTCGACCAGGCCGACGCGCAGCGGCCACTGGGTGGCGCAGTCGAACGGCAGCGCCGCCAACTCCTCGTGCAGCGCGGCGCCGACGTCCGCCGGGTCGCCGCCGTCACCGTCGCAGCGGCGCAGGTGCACGGTCAGCCGACCGTCCGGGTCGACGGTCTGCCGCAGCCGGCCGCGGTCGTCCAGGGCGATCCGGGTGTGCAGGGAGTCGTGCAGCTGGAGCAGACCCTCCAGGGCGCCCAGGACGACCGGCACCGGCAGGCCCGGGTCCAGGGGGGCGGAGGCCGTGATGTTGTACCGCGGAGCGTCGGCCGGAGCCAGCCGGCTCACGGCGTCCCAGATGGCCTGCTGGCCCCAGGTCGCCGGACCGGTGCCGGACCGGCCGGCGGACAGGACGATCTCCAACTGCTGACTCGTGGTCACCGTGTTCTCCGTTGTGGGGTTCCGGACGCGGCGGCGCGTGGTGGGGGTGATCCGTGTGTTCTGCGGGTGGGGGCGGGGCGGTCGGTGCGGTGGGAACGCGTGTGCTGCCAAGGCAAGAGTGTGGACTACCGCCCAGGTGCCGTCGAGACCCCGACCGGGCCGACCGGGCCTCGCCGCCCGTTGCGGTGCGGTCAGGCCCGGGTGGCGGTGACGAGGTGGTAGTCGAGCAGGCCGCTCTGCCAGGCGGCGAGGAAGTGGCGTGACCAGTGGCCGGGCGGGACGGTGTCCGTCAGGTAGCGGTCCAGGCCCGGCCAGACGGCGGTGCCGATCGACTCGCCGGTGACGTCGGTGAACCCGGCGTCCGCGAGATCGGTGAGGAAGCCGTCGAGCGGGTGGGCGACGTCGAGGCCGTCGGCGAAGCTGCCGAGCAGGATGCTCAGCCGCTCGGCGACCTCCGGGCCGGAGCTGAAGAAGGTGGTCACGGCGAGCCGGCCGCCGGGGCGCAGCACCCGGGCCGACTCGCGGGCGAAGCCGGTGAGTTCCCGGAAGTGCTGGGCCGCCTCCACCGAGTAGAGGCCGTCCAGGGCGGCATCGGGGAAGGGGAGGTCGTCGGCCGCGCCCAGGCTGTAGGCGAGCCGGTCCGGGAAGGTCGCCAGCGCCCTGGCGTTGACCGCGCGGGCGCGCTCGATCTGGTCCGGATGGATGTCGACGCCCGTCACCGCGGCGAACCGGAACTCGCAGAGCGCGAGCGCCGCGCCGAGGCCCCGCCCGCACCCCACCTCGGCCAGCCGCAGCCGCTCGGTGGGGGCGGGGAAGGCGCGCAGCACCCGGCGGTAGAGGTCCTCCTGGCTGCGGACCCGGTCCTCGGGGGTGGGCGCGTCGGTGTCGATGCCGCTCCAGTCGCCGAAGTTGATGAATCCGCCCGCGAAACTGGGCGCCTGACTCAGGTCGTCGACGCCGTACGTCCGTCGCACGGTCGCGGGAATGCGGTTCTGGTCCATCGGCTGCTCGGCTTCCTCGTGGGGCGCGGCCCGGCCCTCGGGCGCGTTGTGGACGTACCCGAACCGGTGCGTGTCCGAACGCGATCCGCGGTGAATGAGGCCTGCGAGGGACGGCGGTGGACGGCGTGTTGACGAGGGCGGGGGCAACGGGGCGGCGGCGCGCCCGCCGTTCGGGTGCCGGCGGGCGCCGCCGCCGGAAAACGGGTGGACAGCGGGGGCCGGACGGGACTGGATGGACGTGGTGCCTGGAGGAGGTGCCCGTGCCCGTCCGACCAGGAAGAAGACCGGGATGACCACCGAACGGATCGCGCCGCCGCTGACCGGGGGCGAGCGCGAGATGCTGCGCGCCTTCCTGGACTTCCACCGGGCGACCCTGGCGATGAAGTGCGAGGGGCTGACCGAGGAGCAGCTGAGGCTGCGGTCGAGCCCGCCGTCCACGCTGAGCCTGCTCGGGCTGGTGCGGCACATGGCCGAGGTGGAGCGGACGTGGTTCCGCCGGGTGATCGGCAAGGAGGACGTCCCGCTCGTGTGGTCGCCGGAGGGGGACTTCCAGGTCGCCTACGACGCGGCGGGTGCCGACCGGGGCGAGGCGTTCGCCGCCTGGGCGGCCGAGGTCGAGCACGCCCGGCGGATCGAGCGGGCGGCGCCGTCGCTGGACGTCACGGGCCACATGGCCCGGTGGGGCGAGGACGTGTCGCTGCGGTTGGTGATGCTGCACCTGATCCACGAGTACGCCCGGCACAACGGGCACGCCGACTTCCTGCGCGAGGCGATCGACGGCTCGGTGGGGCCGTAGCCGTGGGTGCCGGTGAACGCCGCACGGGGTGGCAGCCGTTCTCGTTCACATGACGGTGATGATGACCGAGCCTGCCGCTGGCATGCTTGCGGGCATGGTGGAGATGGCGGACGAGCCGGAGATCCGGGAGCTGATCGCCTCCTGGCTGGCCGCGGAGCCCCAGGTGGAGGCGGCGACGGGCGGGCCGGGCAGCGGCGGCGGGCTGCCGGCGCCGCCGGCCGGCGGCGGGGAGGTCGCGGCGGCGGCCCGGCGGCTGGCCCTGCGCGGGCTGGACGGCGCGCCGTCACCGGCGGTGCCGGAGGGGCTGCGGCTGGTCGCCGAGGCCCTGGTGGTGGACGAGCACCCGTCCGCGTCCGGCTGGACGCCGCTGGAGCGGGCCGAGGCGGTGAAGTGGGTGGCGCTGCTGGTGCACCGCTTCGGCGAGGACGGCGTCCAGGAGCTGGCCGCCGCCCTCGGCGGGCAGCCGGGGGCCGATGTCCCGGACGCCGGTTAGGCCCGGCCGGGAGGTCACCCCTCGGGCCCGCACGCCCGTCGCACCGTCGTCGGGCGCCGACGGCCCGTGCCCGCGGGCCGGTGGGGGGCCCGGTCGTACGGACTGCCGTGGTCCTCATTCCGTCGCCGGCACGCGCCGGGCGAGGCCGGTAACGCCCTGCGGACGGACGGCGCCACGGTGACCGCGCCGCCCAGCGCGGCCAGCCGGCGCTCCAACTGCCGGACCACACCGGCGTCGCCCAGCCGTTCGTACAGGCGGAGCGCGGAGCGCAGGTGCGAGCCGGCCTCCATCGGGCGCTCGCCGTCCAGCAGGAAGTCGGCGTAGTGGCGCTCCGCCACGGCCTGAAGATGGACGGCGCCCGCGTCGCGACAGCGCTGCGTGGTCTCCTGCCAGGCCCGTTCGGCCTCGGCCGGGCGGCGGAGCTGCTGGAGGGCGTGCGCCTCGTTCACCATGGCGGACAGGTGGTACGTCGCCTGCGGGTGCTCGGCGAGCAGCGCCCGCGCCTCCCGGGCCCGGCGCAGGGCCTGTCCGGCGTCCCCGGCGAAGCCGTGCAGGGCGGCGGTGTTGCTGAGCGCGAACGGCGCGTGCTCGGGCAGGCCGTGCGCGTCGGTCAGGGCGATCGCCCGCTCGCCCAGCCGGGCGGCCTCCGCGTGCTCGCCCCGGGCCGCGCCGGCGACCGCCAGCACGGTGAGGGCGTGCACATGGACGCCGCCGCCGGTGTGTTCGGTGCGGGTGACGGCCGCCAGGGCCAGCCGGTGGGCCTCCTCCGCCCGCCCGATGCCGCACAGGGCGCGGGCGGTCGAGGCCTCCATCGAGGCGACGGCGGCCGGATCGCCGGTCAGCACCGCCGACCGCAGCCCCGCACGCAGGCAGGCCAGCCGGTCCGTCCGGCGGCCGGCGCCGTAGTAGAGGCAGTTGGCCAGGTAGGCGAGCCGCCAGGCGCGCCGGTGGTCGCCGAGGTCGGCCGCCGAGGTGACCAGACCGCGGATGGTGGGCTCCTCGGCACGGAACCAGTCCAGCGCGGAGCGCACGTCGGGCAGGTTCGGCCGGGCCGGGCCGGGCACCGCCGGTGGACCGAAGGGGTCGAGACCGGGCTGGAGCAGGCCGGCGCCGTGCGCGGCGGCCGCCAGGAAGTGGTCGACCAGGGCCCGGGTGGCGGCGGCGCGCTCCGACGCCGGTCGCTCGTCGAGGAGTTCGGCCCCGTAGAGCCGGATCAGGTCGTGCCGGCGGTAGCGGCCCGGGGTGTCCTCGGTGAGCAGGTGGTGGGCGGCCAGCGAGCCGAGCGCCCGCCGGGCCTCGGCGGTGTCGGTGTGCAGCAGGGCGGCGGCCGCGTGCGCGTCGGTGTCCGGGCCCGGGTGCGCGGCGAGCAGGGCGAGCAGCTGGACGGCGGTGGCGGAGAGCCGGCGGACCGTCAGCGCCAGCGCGCTGCGTACGCTGCTCGTGCCCTGGGTGTCCAGGGCGCGCAACCGGGTCCGCTCGTCGGTGAGTTCGGGCACGAGGTCGGCGATCGCCCAGCCGGGCTGGGCGGCCAGCCGGGCGGCGGCGATCCGCAGTGCGAGCGGCAGGCGGTCGCACAGCTCGGCGACCGTGGCGGCGGCCTCCGGTTCGGCCCGCACCCGGGCCGGGGTGAGCAACTGCTCCAGCAGGCCGAGCGCGTCCTCGGCCGGTAGCGCGCCGAGCCGCAGCAGGGCGGCGCCCTCGGTGACCACGACGTCCTCCAGCGAGCTGCGGCTGGTGATCACACCGGCGCAGTCGGGGCCGGTCGGCAGCAGGTCGGCGATGTCCTCGGCGTCACCGGCGTTGTCCAGCACGACCAGCAGCCGGCGTCCGCGGCTGAGCGCCCGGTAGAGCGCGGCCCGGGCGAAGCGGTCCTCCGGCAGCTCGCGTTCCTCGACTCCCAGGGCGCGCAGGAACCGGCCCAGGACCTCGGTCGGTTCGACGCGGTGGCCGGGGCCGAAGCCGTTCAGGTCGGCGAAGAGCTGGCCGTCGGGGAAGTCCTCGGCCGCGGCGTGCGCCCACTGCACCACGGTCGCGGTCTTGCCCGCACCGGCCGGGCCGACCACGACGGCCAGGCTGCCGCCGCCACGCTGCCCGCCGCACTCGGCGTCCAGCCAGCGCCGCTCGGCCACCCGGCCGACGAACCCCGCGATCCGGCGGGGGAGTTGGCTCGGGCCCGGGCGGGGAACCGGCGGGTGCGGGGCGGCCGGGGCGGCCGGGGCGGTGGCGGCGGTCGGGGCCGGGGCGGGGTCGGCGGCGAGCATGTCGTCGACCGCCGACTGCAGGGCGCGGCCCGGAGGCACGCCCAGCTCCTCGGTGAGCCGGCGCCGGGCGCGGTGGTACGCGGTGAGCGCGTCGGCGAACCGGCCGGCCTGGTGCAGGCAGCGGACCAGCAGGGCGGCCAGCGGCTCATGGAGACCGTCGGCCTCGGTGGCGCGGTCGAGCTCGGGGACGGCGTCGGCGCCCCGGCCGAGCCTCAGCAGGCGCTCGGCCCAGCACTCCAGCGCGCGGGTGCGGTGCCGGTCGAGCCGGTCGGCGACGGCGTGCCGCAGGTCGGTCTCGGGCAGGTTGGCCAGGGCCGCGGCGCCGTGCCAGAGGTCCAGGGCCTCGCGCAGCAGCTTGGCGGCGCCTTCGTCGTCCTCCGGTGGGCACTCCCCGGCGGCGCGGGCGGTGAGCCGCTCGAAGAGCAGCGCGTCCACCAGCTCGGCCGGGCCGTCGAGGCGGTAGCCGGGGGCGCGGGTCAGCAGGGTGAAGGGGGAGTCGGCGATCTGCTTGCGCAGGGCGGCGATGTGGCCCTGCAGCGCGGCCCGAGCCCGGGCCGGCGGGGCCTCGCCCCAGAGCAGCTCGAACAGCCGCTCGACCGGGACGATGCGGCCGAGTTCGAGCGCCAGCAGGGCCAGGACGGCGCACCGTTTGGCGCCGGCCGGCTCGACGGCGTGACCGTCGGCGGCCCGCAGCTCCACCGGCCCCAGCAGTCGAATGAACACAGATCCCCCCAGGTAGAAGCGGATCGTCTCGGCTTTCCGTCCACATCTCGGCCGCAGTCTAGCCACGCCCGGCGGACGGTCCGGGCCGCCCGGAAGGCGGCCGTACGCCGTCGAAGCAACCGGGCTCCGGACGCCGGCGGGGGCTCGATCCGAGCTGGGCCGCCCGGCGTTCGGCTGCGGTTCGGAGGGAGTTTACTGACGAAAGGTCAAGGGTTTACGGGCGCTCGTGGTGACCCGGGCGGCCGGGTGGACAGATCCGCCTGACGCGTTCGTGCCATCGCCGCGGCCGGGGCGGCGATTCGGCGGGAGGCGCGTTTGGCCGGTATCCGTCAGGTCACCGGGGTTCGGGTTCGGGCGCGGAGCCGGGGCCGGGTGGCGGGGCGCCCGGCGCCGTACGTCGCCCGACCGGGGGCCGGGCCGGTCGTCGGACCGAAAGGGGCGTGGACGGGCCTGCCAGGTAGGCACACTGGGGCACGGGGATCTGCCTGAAAGGGAAGATCTTTCGGGCAGCTTCTCGGTGCTGGGGAGCGGGTGGCGATGCCCGGGCCACCGGTGAGGCGGCCGGTGGGCGACCAGGGGCGTCGGGCGGGGTCCACGGGGTCGACGGGGGCGGCGCGGGTTCGGCGGGTTTGCGCGGGGTCGGGCCGGGTGGGGTCCGTGCGGGGCCGGACGGGTTCACCAGCCGGTGGGTCGGCCCGCCCGCCACAGGTCGGCGCCGATCAGCGCCGCCAGCTCGCGGACCGCCCTGCGGGTGCGGTGGCCGAGCCGCCCCGGTTCGAACGCCGCCGCCGTGGCGAGGTGCTCGTCGAACGGCAGCTCCACCACACCCCGGCAGCGGGCACCGAAGTAGCTCCGCAGATCGGCGGAGTTGACCGGGCGCCCGGCGCCGCGGACCGCCGAGATCGCGATGACGCAGCGTTCGGCCAGCTCCCCGTACCCGTGCGCGTGCAGCCAGTCGAGGGTCGCGGCGGAGCTGCTCGCGCCGTCCACGCTCGGCGTGGTGGCGAGAACCAGCTGGTCGGCCAGGTCCAGGACGCCCGGCCCCGAGTCGCTGCCCGACCCCGGGCCGGAGTCGGTCAGCGTGATCGGGTACCGCTCGGCGAGCGCCGCCAGCACGGCGCGGTAGTCGGTGTCGTCGAGCCCCCGGCCCGCCCCCGGGGACGACGGGCCGGCCAGCACGGCCAGGCCACTGGGAGTGCGGGAGAGGTAGGGCCCGGGATCGACGGCCGCCGGGCCGCCGGCGCGCAGCGCCGCCGCGAACTCGGCGACACCGGCCGCGGCCGCCGACCGGACGCGCCGGCCCAGCGAGTGCGGGTCGGTGCCGGTCTCCACGGCGGCCACCGGCTCGCCGCGCTCGGTGGCGAGCATCGCCCCCAGGGAGAGCATCACCGAGGTCCTGCCGACGCCGCTCCTGGCGCTGATCACGGCGATCCGGCAACTGCCGTGCAGCGGGGAGCGGATGAGCCTCAGCTGCTCGCGGCCGCGGCGCTCGCCGGTGCGCAGCACGTCCAGGACACCACGTCGCTGCTCGGCCCCGGGGCGCGGCACGGGCGGGTGGGTGGAGAACGCCGCCGGCGGGGGCGCGGGCACGGCGGGCGCGGTCTGCGGGGCCGGCGCCGGGGCCGGGAGGACGGGGAGGGCAGCGGCGGGGACGGCCGCGGCGGCCGGACGGCGGGGTGGCAGCAGGACGGTGCCGAAGGCGTCGAGAGCCGCCGTCGGTGCGGGGCGGTAGGCGGTGTCGGGGCCGGCGGTCATGACGGGTCCTCCTTGCGGCACGGGCTGCGGGCGCACTGTCCACTCCGCTCTACGGATCGCCGGCGCACCGCAGTTCAGCTGCCGGTTCGTCCTTCCCGGCGGACCCCGGAGCCGCCGGCGGGAGCTGAACCGGACGCCGCCGTGCCGCCGTAGAGGGAATGCGGGGCCCCGCGGCCGCCGGCCCCGGGCAACACGTCCTGCGGGACCTGAAGGAGATGAGCGATGAAGCACGTTCGAGCGGCCCTCGTGACCGGAAGCGCCGTCGCGGCACTCGCGGTGGCCGGTTCCGGCACCGCGCTGGCCTGGCAGCCCTCCGACGCCTCACTGAACGTCGGCTGCCGCACCGAGGCGGGGCGCGTCGAGCTGGTCCTGGGGAACAACTACCGCACCGCCGGCGAGTACACGCTGACCAGGGTCGGCAGCGACGAGAAGTACCACGGCACGGTGGAGGGCCGCGGCACGGTGAAGGTGACGGTCGGCTACACCGGCCAGGGGGACACCTGGCGCTACCGGCTGGCCGACACCCAGGTGGAGAAGCGGATCGCGGACGTGCCGCTCTGTGTCACGCCGACGCCCACCCCGACGCCGACCCCGACGCCGACCCCCACCCCGACCCCGACCCCGACGCCGACACCTACGCCGACGCCCACCCCCACGCCGACTCCCACCCCGACCCCGACGCCCAGTGGGACGCCGAGCAAGCCCGCGACGCCGACCCCGGTCCCGACCCCGAGCGGGACGCCGAGCAAGCCGACCACGCCGCCGCCCAGCACCCGGCCGTCCGAGCGCCCGACGCCGCCGGTGTCGGTGTCCTCCCCGCCCGCCCCCTCCCCGAGCCCGTCCGTCCCGTCGTCCGCCACGCCGGTGCCCGTCACCGGTGACCTCGCGCACACCGGTGGCGGTGGCGGTGCGGGCCTGATCGCCGGCGTCGGTGGCGGTGCCGTCCTGATCGGCGGCGGTGTGCTGCTCGCGGCCCGGGTCCAGCACCGGCGCCGCACCGCCTGAGGGACGGCCGCCCGGCCCCGGACCTCCGCCACCGGTGCGTCCCCGCGCGGCCGGTGAACCTCCGGTGTCCGACGAGCCGTCGAGCGAGGTGCGGGGTCGGCCGGCCCCGCACCACCGACCTGGGGAGGACACCCGTGCTGCGGATGGACGGAGCTTGGCGGATCACCGTGATCGGCAAGGACGCGGCCTTCGACCAGCGGGTGGTGGTGCGCACCCCGTACGGCGCGGCCGTGCTGCCGGGCCGGGTGGGGGCGTCGCTGGACGTACCGGCGCAGGAGTGGGAGCTGCACCTGGAGCACCACGCCCCCGGTCTCGGCTGGCGGCCCAACGTCCGGGTGCTGCCCGGGCCGTTGCAGGAGTCGGACGGCGGCCTGCGGACCCGGGTGGTGCGGAGCAAGGACGTGGACTGGGCTGGCGGCGACCCGACCGAGCGCAACTTCACGCTGCGGCTGGTCCGCCTGGAGGCCGCGGCGCCGCAGGAGCGGCCGGTCCAGGCGCCGATCCCGGCGGCCACCCCGGTGGCCCGCACCTCCTCCGACCCGTATCCGGACACCCGGGCGCTCGCCGGGACGGACCGACGGGGGTACCGGACCGGCGGCTGGACCGAACAGGGCGGTGACGAGCGGCCGTTCGAGCAGGGTGGCGTCGGTGCGACGCCCGCCGGCCGGGAGCGTGGCCGGCCGGCGCACGCCGAGGCCGCCGCCACTGCCGAGTCGCCGGCACGGTGGGAGAACGTGCCGCCGGCTCCCCCGCGGCACGAGCGCGGCCCGGCGGCGACCGCCGGGCGTTCCGCGGGCCGGGTACCGGCCGACCCGGCGCCGGACGCGGTGGCGGACGACCGGTGGGCGTGGCTCCCGCCGGTGCCCGAAGGGTGGGAGCGCGTTCCGGTGCCGCTGTCCGAGCTCGGTCCGGGTGAGGTGCCCGCGATCCGCCCCAAGACCGGTCAGCAGCGGTCGCTCGGCCAGGTCGCGACCCGGGGTGTGCCGGCCCGGTGGCGGGCGGAGCGGGCCGAACCGGTCCAGCCGGAAACCGTCCGGGACGTACCGGCGGAGCGCTGGGCGGCCGGCGGCGGGCCGGGTGCCGGAGGGGGCCTGCGCGATGTCCGGCCCGCGCGGGAGGCCGTTCGGCCGGTCCCCGCGGAGCGGGCCGTGCCGGTGGAGCGGGAGGTGCCGGCGGTCTGGAACACCGGGCCGGAGTCCCCGGTCGGGCCGGACTCGACCCGGGCGGGGTCGGCCGGCCACCGGGCCGTGCGGGGCGTCCCGGTGGAGCGGGAGGTGCCGGCGGTCTGGAACACCGGGCCGGAGTCCCCGGCGGACCAGGGGCTCTCCCGGGCCGGGTCGGCCGGACACCGGGCCGTCCGCGGGGTGCCCGTCGGCGGACAGGAGTGGGAGACACCGGCCGCCCGGCGGACCGTGCAGGGCGGCCCGGCCGGTCACGAGGCCTCCCGGGCGGTGCCCGTCGGTCACGAGGCCGTGCGGGCGGTCCCGGTGACCGGGCAGGCCGCCACCGGAGCGGAGGCGCCGGCCGCGCGGGAGGCCGCCCGGGGTGAGGCCCCCGTCGACCGGACCTCGCCGGCCCGGCCCTGGTGAGCCCCGCCCGCGGCTGAGGCGCCGGTGGCCGGGGCTGCCTCCCCGGCGCGCGGCCGCCGGGCCGGGCGGGCCGTCAGACCGGCTGTGCGGGAGAGTCGGCGAAGTTCCAGTGGGCCTCGGGGTGGTCGAAGGCGCGCTGGTAGCCGGGGCCGGCGATCGGGAAGGTGGCGAGGAACTCCTCGGGCAGGTCGAAGGCGTCCACCAGGTGACGCCCCCGCTCGGCCAGCCGGGCGATGGCCCGCTCGACCAGGTCGGGGAGCGAACGGACCTGGTCCGCCGTCAGCAGGCCCTCGGCCAGCAGTAAGCCGCTCCCGGCGGCGACGCGACGCAGTGCGAAGAGCCGGTACAGGTCGGTCAGCAGGTCGCGGGCCCCCGGCTCGGTGGCCTGCTCGGCGAGCGCGAGCAGGGCGGCGCCGGCGGAGCGCTCGGCGTGGGCGGTGACGGCGGCCAGGGCGGCGGGCGAGGCGGTGTTCCAGCGGCGCAGGCCGTCCCCGGGCGGGGCCTGGCGCAGCAGCGTACGGGCGCGGGCGAGGTGGGCCTGCTCCGCCGCGTGCAGCAGGGCCTGGAGGACGGCGGGGTGCTCGGGGCCGCCGGCGGGGACGGCCGCGGGCGGGGCGGACTCGGCCAGCAGGAGTTCGGCGCCGGCCTTGGCCCAGAGCGCGAGGTTGTCGCCCTCGGCGGTGATCGTGCCCTCGATGTCCATGGCGAGCGGGGTGATCCCGTTGACCGGGAGCAGCCCCTGGGCGCCGCAGCGTTCGCGGCACTCGATGATCAGGCTCCGGGCCTGCCAGGTGGTCCAGCCCTTGGCGACGGCGACCTGGCGCTCGGCGGCGGCGACCTCGGCCGGGTCGGCGTCGTCCCGGCCGGTCCAGCGGGCGACCGCGGCGCGGTGCAGGGCGGTCATCGCGTAGGCGGTGGCGGCCGCCTCCAGCAGCGGCCCGTGGTGGCTGCGGTGGGCCCAGACCGGGATCCGGCGGTCCGCGCGGGCACCGGTCACCTCGCGGTGGTGGGCGTAGCGGATCGCGACGGTCAGCGCCGTGCGGGCGGCGCCGACGGCCGCGGCGCTCATGCAGAGCTTGCCGATGGTGACCCGGCCGATGCTGGTGAGGAATCGTTTCCGCTTGCTGCCGAGGGCGCTGGTGAAGGTGGCGTCGTGGCCCAGCCGGCCGTGCGCGCCGGTCAGCAGCGCCTCCTGGGGCAGCAGGACCTCGTCGAAGGACGTCAGGCAGTGGTCCACCGGGCTGCCGGGGCGCCGGGGCAGCGGGCGGACGGTGACGCCGGGCAACGGGCCGGCCTCGTCGGTGAGCGGGGTGAGGAAGAGGAAGATCCCGTGGTCCCGGCCGTCGACCAGCAGGCGGGCGGCGACCACGGCGGACTTCGGCCCGCCGGCCGGGCCGGTGTTCGGCATGAACTTCTGCGCGCCCGCGTCGGGGGTGCGCAGGGTGAAGGTGCGGTCGGTCCGGTCGTAGACGGCGGTGGTCCGCAGCGCCGCGGCGTCGTTGCCGTGGCCGAGTTCGGTGCAGAGGAAGGTGCCGATCCGCTCCATCGCGAGGTACGGCGCCAACGGGCGCTTCTCGTGCGGGTCGTGGTCGAGCAGGCTGCCGAGGAACAGGTTGTAGTGGATGCCGGCGACGACGATCAGGGCGCCGTCCAGCGGGCCCAGCCATTCGTGCAGGGCGCTCAGCGCGACGGGGTCGGTGGCGAGGGCGGTGGCGTCGACCGCCCGGTTGACCTCCCGCAACCGCCGGTAGGAGGCGGCGATCCGGTCCGCGCTGCCGGCCGCCGGGTCGTTCCGCAGCCGGGGATCGGCGAGCAGCTGCCGCCAGGGGGCGTGCGTCCGCCCGTGGTCGGTGCCGAAGAGCAGCCGGGTCAGCTCGGCGGTGGTCGGGTCGGCGCCGGGGTCGGCGGCGTCCGGGTGGTGAGAGTCCGGACCGGAGGCGTTCGGACCGGAGGCGTCCGTCGCGAGGGAGGCCGGGGACGGGTTCGGGTACGGGGGGTTCGGGTCGGCCGCGGTGGCGGTGCGAGGGCCGGGCATGGTTGTCATGAAGTGATCAATGGGCGGAGTGCCGCCGGGGAAACGGCTTTGTGATCAAGATCACCGCGGTGTGGCGGGCTTCCTGCGCGGGCCCGCCACACCGCCGGTGGCGTCCGGGCCGCTACTTGTCGATGTGGAAGGACTCGCCGTAGACCTTCCAGCTCAGCGGGGTGTGCAGGTCGAGGTTGCCGGCCTGGAGGAACACCCGCTGCGCGGTGTCGATCCGGGAGGTGTCGGAGTGGGCGGCCTCGGTGCGCATGGAGGCGGCGCGGGCGTCCAGGAAGGCGGCCAGGTAGGCCTTCTCGTCACCGCCCTGCGCCGGGGTCTTGGCCTTCTTGAGCGCCGCCGCGCGGATCCCGCCGAAGCTGTCGGCGCTGTTGCCGGGGCCGTGCATCACGATGGCGTCGTAGTAGGCGAACTGGCCGAGCGCGTGCAGGCCGTCGCTCTTGGCCTGGTTGACGGCCGGGGTGAAGTAGACGCGGTCGCGCTCGTCCTCCTGGGCCTTGCGGAAGAGCGGGTCCTGGGCGGCCTTCTTCCAGTCCGAGACGAAGTCCGGGTCGAGGCCGCTGTGGGAGGCGGAGCCGTCCAGCTTCTCCAGCGCCGGGAGGTACTTGGCGAGGATGTTGTCGGGCTTCAACTCGCGGTAGTGGCGCACCATCTCGACCATGTCGCCGGTGCCGGAGCAGAATCCGACGATCCCCGCGGTATAGCCGCGGCCGTCCTTGATGTCCTCGATGTAGGCGAACTGGGCCTTCCAGTCCAGGGAGGAGTTCTCGGCGCTGGAGACGATCTGCTGGGCGATGTCCTTGAGGCGCGGGTCGGTGAGGTCGCCGGCGCCGGTCGTCGGGGGCTTGCTCGACGAGCCGGAGGGCGAGCCGCTGGGCGCTCCGGACGGTGCGCCGCTCGGCGAGCCCGAGGACGAACCACTGGGCGAACCGCTCGGCTTGGTGGGCGGCTTGGCCGCGGGCTGGGTGGTCCGGTGGGGGCGGCCGTGGTTCACCGGGGCGGGGGTGGTGCCCGTGGTGGTGGGCGAGGCGCTCGGCGACGGGCTCGGGGACGCGGCGGCGGCCGGGAACACGGGGAGAGCGCCCGCCAGCAGCAGGGCGGTCAGGGCGAGTGGCAGCGGGGCGGGCCGGATCGGCATGGAGGCTCCGGGGTCGGGCGGCCGGATCGGCCGCGGACAGGGCGGGCGAGCGGGTTCGTCTGGGGAACGGCCGTCGTCCGAGCGGCGGTTCACACACCGTCAGGAACGGCCGCCGGCTCGATCCCGGGGGTGAGGTGGAAGCGCTCGGGTTCCTCGACCGGCCTGCGCTCGGCCGGGCTCAGCTGGTCCCTGCGGTCCAGCCACGACCGCAGGCGGGTCAGGGCGCTGCGGTCGCGTTCGGCCGGGTCGCCGCCGGCGGCGCACTCGCGGAGCAGGACCCGGGCCGGTTGGCCGGAGGGTTCGGCGGGGGAGACGGCGAGGACGGTGAAGGAGGTGCCCGGGGCGAAGGTCACCCGTAGCTCCTCGGTGCCCGAGCCGAAGGCCGAGGTGCGTCGGCCGGTGGCCGACCAGATGACGAACTCGACCGAAGCGCCCGGCAGTTCGACGGCGGTCGCGGTCAGGCCGGTGACCGGGGCGGGCTCCGTCAGCTGCTGCCCGACGGGGTAGTGGGCGAGCAGGGCCGCCGGATCGGGGCCGGGCGGGGCGCAGAGCAGGACGGCGCCGTGGTGGCTGGGGAGGCGGCGCAGACCGGAGCCGAGGCAGCGGAGGAAGGGCGCGAGCGCCGGGTCGCAGGAGCGCGCGGCCGCGATCAACTCGGCGCGCCCGACCGGAACGCCGGTGTCGCCGTGGTGCAGCAGGACGGCGGCGAGATCGGGCTTGATGTCGTCCTTCGAGGTGGAGCGCAGCCCCGGCAGCCGGGTGGCGACCTGATCGACCCGGCCGGAGCAGCGGTGGTAGTGCTCACCGAGCAGCACCCGGACGGCGTCCCGGTCCTCGGTGCCGCTGACGGCGACCTGGACGGGGAAGTCCTCCGCGCGGAGGTGACGGGCCCGCAGCGGCGCGGGGGCCGGGACGCCGTCCGGCTCCGCGGCCGCCTCGTCGGGGTGCTCCACCGGCGCTGTGGCGGGGTCGTCGTCCGGGCGTTCGCCCGGCTGCTCCTGCGGCTGTCCGGGCGGATCCTCGCCGGAGGCCCCGGTGGGTGGCTCGGTGGGCGACGCGCCGCCGGTCGCGGTCGGCCCGGCGAAGCCCGGCTGTCCGAACGGCGGTTCTGGGTCGGCCCCGGTGTGCGGGACGCCGGCCGGGTCGGTCCACGGGTCGGCCGGGTCCGTCCAGGGGGTGCCCTCCGCGCCGGTCGGGGTGGCGGCTGCCGTCGGTTCGGCGGCGAAGGCCGGGGCGGTGGCAGGGGGGTCGGACGCCTGGGGGCCGGTGGCGGGCGGCGCGGAGGCCACCGGCGCGGCGAAGCCGGGGCCGGCGGGGCCACCGCTGGTCGCGGTCCGGGTGGGCGGACCCACCGGCCCGGGCGGCGGGGCCGCCGTCGGCCCGGTCACGGGCTCGGGCGCCGGCTCGGTGCTCGGAGCGACCGCCGAAGCGGTGCCCGGGAGCCCGCCGGAGGCGGCGGCCTGGGCCGTCCCGGTGGTGAGGGCCGCGCCGGCCGAGGCGGTCGGTACGGCGAGGCCCGAGGGGGCGGCCGGCGGGCCGGACAACGCCCCGGAGAGCGCCGGCATCGAGGGCGGCGCCACGGCGGCCGGCCCTCCCCGGGGCACGGCCCCGAACCCCGGCCGCGCCCCGGGGAGGCCGCCGATCCCGTACGACACCGCCGCCACCCCCGGCACGGAGCCGGCCGGCTGCTCCGGTCCGAGCCAGTCCAGGTCGTGCATCCGGGCGATGAAGCGGGCGATCCGCTCGGTGGCCGGCTCCAGCAGCCCGTGCACCAGCAGCCCGAAGCCCTCGGTGCCGGAGGACGGCAGCCGGTCCAGCAGGGTGCCCAGTTCCTCGAAGACGTCGGCCTCGACCGGCCGGTCCCGTTCGCCGACGATCAGCAGCGGGCGGGCCGCCTCGGGCCGGCGGAAGCGCGGGGTGAGGACGTGCGGCGGCTCGGGCCGGAGCCAGAGTCCCGCCGGGACGGCCTCCAGCGCCCAGTACGGGAACGCCTCGAAGACACCCGGCCCGTCGGTGCGCCAGGACGCGCCGCCGTTGCGCCAGGCGGCGGGGGCGGTGCCCTGGCCGGGCGCGGCGGCGAGTCGCAGCAGGTACGGCTCCCAGCAGGCCTGGCCGCGCGTGTCGAGGATGCGCGAGGTCGGGCCGCCCGGGCCGAGCACCGGGAGGCCGATCGCGGCGTTCACCGGGCGGGCCAGCCGGGCCGACAGGGCCCCGGTGAGGGCGGCGAGTTCGTCCGGCGCGGCCCAGGGCGCGCTGACCAGCAGCCGGGCGGTGTCGACGGGCAGGCCGACCACGGCCTCGGCGAAGTCCTCGGGCAGCAGGACGGGGACGGCCGGTGTGCCGACGACCAGCACCACGGTGCCGGGCGGCGCGCCGGCCATCCCGAGGCCCGGGAGGGCCCCGGCGGGCGGGGCGGACGGGTGGGTGAGCCAGAAGCCGGCCGGCAGCCGCAGCACCTGGACGGCCGGGGGGTGGCGGGGGAGGCCGAGGTGCTCGACCGGGAGGTGCCCGGTGTGGGCGGCGGGCGCGACCGCGACGGCGGTGGAGACCGGCTCGATCGGGGCGGTGGCGCCGATCGTCTCGCGCACCCGGCGCGGTGCGCCGCCGGGTGCGCAGTGCCACCAGGAGGCCGCCTCGGCGGCGCCGTCGGGCGCGGTGACCTTGAGGTTGCCGTCCGGAGTGATCTCCACCAGGCCGTCCGGCGCGATCACCGGCAGGCCGGCCCGGTCGGCGACGATCTCGGCCGGCCGGCGGCCGTTCGGGGCGAGCGCGGCGAGACCGGAGGCGGCGAGCACCAGCGTGGCGGCGCCGCGCGAGCGGGCGATCACGCCGAGGTCGGCCATCCGGTCCCGCAGGACGGGGGCCGAGTCGGGGGCGGCCGCGACCACGACGACGCTGCCCGGGACCGGGCGCAGCGTGCCGACGGCCGCCGACAGCTCGTCCTCCCCGGCGGTGGCGGGGGCGATGACGAAGTGCGGGCCGACCGGGCGCAGTTCGGACCGGGCGGCGAGGGCGGACCCGTCGCGGACGTCCGGCCGGGGCCGGGCGGGGCCGGCCGGCCCCGGCCGCACTACGCCTGGGTGGTCGCCGCCGTCTCCCTGCTGGTGCTGCT